>JANMAN010000315.1:0-4697 GCA_031359885.1 Tardiphaga sp.
GTTATTTGACTCGCGTCGTCGCCACAGAGAAACAGCGCCATCGCAGCGACCTGCTCGGACGTCACGAACTGCTTCGTCGGCTGCGCCTCAAATAGAACGTCGTTGATGACCTGCTCTTTGGTCAGGCCGCGTGCCTTCATCGTGTCGGGAATTTGCTTCTCGACCAGCGGCGTCCACACATAGCCCGGCGAAATGCAGTTGCAGGTGATCTTATGGGTCGCGACTTCGAGCGCCACCGTTTTGGTCAAGCCGGCGATGCCGTGCTTGGCGGCGACATAAGCCGACTTGAACGGCGACGCCACCAGCGAGTGTGCGGACGCGGTGTTGATGATGCGGCCCCAGCCGCGCTTCTTCATGCCGGGAATGGCAGCGCGGATGCCGTGGAATGCGGACGACAAATTGATCGCGATGATCGCGTCCCATTTGTCGATCGGAAAATCCTCGATCGGCGACACGAACTGGATGCCGGCATTGTTGATGAGAATGTCCACCGAGCCGAACGAGCTTTCGCCGAGCGCGACCATTTGGGCGATCTCCGCGGGCTTGGTCATGTCGGCCGGCGAATAGACGCACTTCACTTTGAAGTCGCTCTCGATTGCTGCCCGTTCTTTTTCGATCGCGGCGGCGTCGCCCATGCCGTTGATGACGATGTTCGCGCCTGCCCCAGCCAGCGTGCGCGCGTAAGCGAGCCCGATGCCGCTGGTCGATCCCGTCACGACCGCGGTCTTGCCTGTCAAATTCACCATAACTCTCTCCTGATTTTCAAAAGCGTCATTTGCGCCGCACCGGCTGTTCGTCATCGTCGGTCAGCACATATTCGATCATGGGTTCGCCATGCGGCGGCGGGTTCAGCCAATCGCGATGACGCATCGCGCGGTCGATGTCGTGTTGACCCGCGCTGCGGTGCTCGGCGATCGCGCGCGGCGAGAAATTATAATCGCGCGACGCCACTTCAGGCACGGCGCTGCGATAGATCAAATGGATGACCGTGACGGTCCCTGTCGCGACGTCCGCTTCGCCGTCGACCGTCTTGCCGGCGTTGTAAAGATTGCGGTCCTTCCGCGCATTGACCGCGCTGCGGCTGGCAAAGCGGATGTCCTTCTCACGCTCGGCGATCTCCGCCAGCGTCGTCGGCAGGCGACCCTTGGCGCTGAACAGGTCGAGCTGAAAGACCAGCAAATTCGCGTTGCCCTTCATCCTCAGGACGTGTTCGAGCGGCGTGTTCGACGTCAGGCCGCCATCCCAATAATAGGCCTCGCCGATTTTGATCGCGGGAAAGCCCGGCGGCAACGCCGCCGAGGCCATGATGTGCTCCGGCCCGATGACATCCGCTTTGCCGCCGAAGCCGCGCTTGTTGTCGAAATAGCGCTGGCTGCCGGACTGAACATCGACCGCACCGATGCTGATCCGCATGCCGTCGTCGCGATTGATGAGATCGAAATCGACGAGTTCTTCGAGCGTCGCCCGCAGCGGCTCGGTGTCGTAGATGCTGAGTTTGGTGAGATCGTCTCGCGGCTGAAATAGGATCGGCGGCAGGCGCGGCTTGAAAAAGCCGGGCACGCCGGCGGCCATGATAATGCCGGCGTTCAACTCGTTCATGGCCGCGTTGGTGGCGTTGCCGGTGTCCCACGGGATCGCCGGCAGCGCGACCTGCGACGACACCCGCGTCCAGAATTCGTCCAGCCGCGCACGGCGCTTGTCGGGCGGATTGCCGGCGATCAAAGCCGCGTTGATCGCGCCGATCGAAATGCCGGCGACCCAGTCGGGTTCGAACGTGCAGGCGCACAACGCCTCGAAGGCCCCGGCTTGATAGGCGCCGAGCGCGCCGCCGCCCTGCAAGACCAGCACGCGCCGCGCCGTCTCGTTCCAGTTGTCCGATGGTGTCGTCATGGCCGAATTATACCGCACTGCAAAACGGCAAGGTGGCGGCAGATTGACCCGCCGTCAATTGCGGATGCGGCTGGTCAGCCTTTGTCGGTGGAAGCGAGGATCATGGTCCAGAACACCTTGTATTTGGTGCCCGGCGCATAGACCGCGGCGATGCCCAGTTTGTTGACGCCGGATTTTAACATGTTGGCGCGGTGCGACGGCGAATCCCGCCAGCCCGAAAACGCCTCCGCCATGGTGTGGTAGCCGGCCGAGATGTTCTCGACGGCATTGGTCGCGGGATAGCCGGCCGCATTGATGCGCTTGCCGAGCGGCGCTTTGACCTCGTGGTCCATCTTGTTGCGCTTGGCCATCGCCTGCGACTGGTCTTCCGCCAGCGCCATCAGCGCCGGATCGACCGCGACCGGCCCGAGGCCGTTGTTCTTGCGGTACAGCGAGATCATCTGGGCCGCCGCGACCGGATCGAGCTTCGCGCCGCCATTGGCCATGCTGAGATACATGGTCGGCTGGTCCGGCGCCGTCTGCACGACGTCAGCCGCGCAGCCGCCCAGCAGCAACGTCCCCAGAATCGCAAGCGCTGCGCGTGTCATAAGTTGCCCCCGACCGATCGATCGGTTGTTGCACATCAACAGTGGCTGAATGGTGAACGCAGCGGCGAATTCAGGGCGAGCCGTTGCTGTCCACAGGCACAGCGTCACCCCCGCGCAGGCGGGGGCCCAGTATTCCGAAACGTTTCGGTTGATTTAAACGGCGCGGCATACTGGGTCACCCGGTCGGCGGGCGCGACCGGTCGACGAAGTCGTCGCCGGCGACCCTTGCCGGGTGACGACGGCCTACCTCCAAGCTACGCCTCTGCGGCGAAAATCCGGAACCGGCGCGGCTTCAGCCCGATCACGTCGCCGGGGCTGAGCGGGTTGTCGCGCGGCGCGTCGATTTCGACCAGCGCATCGCCATGGTCGGCATTCAGCGAGATATCCGCGCGCTGGATCGGCCCGAACGAGCGGACATGCTTCACGGTCCCCTGCAATGCGCCGGACCCGGCCGGGCCGACCTGCATGTCATGCCGCCGCACGAACAGTTTCGATGCGCCGGACGCGACGCCCGACGCGTCGATGTCGAGCGCGCGACCGTCGAGTTCGACGCGGCCGTTGCGGACATCGACCGGCAGCATGATCGACTCGCCGATGAACGAATGCACGAAGGCCGTCGCGGGATTGTCGTAAACGTCGCCCGGCGTGCCGATCTGTTCGATCTTGCCCTTGTCCATGACCACGACGCGGTTGGCGACTTCGAGCGCCTCCTCCTGGTCGTGCGTCACGAAAATCGAGGTGACGTTGATTTCCTCATGCAGCGAGCGCAGCCATTTGCGCAATTCCTTGCGCACCTTAGCATCGAGCGCGCCGAACGGTTCGTCGAGCAGCAGAATCCGCGGTTCGATCGCGAGCGCGCGCGCCAATGCGATGCGCTGGCGCTGACCACCGGAAAGCTGGCTCGGATAGCGTGTCGCCAGCCAATCGAGTTGCACGAGATCGAGCAATTCCTTCACGCGCGCGCGGATCGTCGCCTCGTCCTTGCGGATTGCGCGCGGCTGCACGCGCAGGCCGAAGGCGACGTTCTCGAACACCGTCATGTGCCGAAACAGCGCGTAATGCTGAAACACGAAGCCGACATGCCGCTCGCCCGCGCCGCGCGCCAACGCGTCCTCGCCGTCGAATTTCACCGAACCTTCGTCGGGCCAATCGAGCCCGGCAATGATGCGCAGCAACGTCGTCTTGCCGGACCCCGACGGGCCGAGCAGCGCCACGAGTTCGCCGTCGGCGACCTTCAGATCGACGCCGTCCAATGCCGCGAACGTGCCGAATTTTTTGACAATGTTCTGAACTTCAATCGCCACGCTGGTTCGGTCCCTTGAGTTGATGTCGTCGTTCCGGGGCGAGGCACGTCAGCGCAAGCGATCCGGATAGCCCATGTTATAAAGTATCTTCTAGTTCTTGAATATCTGATCGAAAATCCCGCCTGCCGCGAAGTGTTCCTTCTGCGCCTTGGCCCAACCGCCGAACTTGTCATCGATCGTGAACAGCTCGACCTTCGGGAACGACGCCTCGTATTTCTTCGCGATCTCGGGATCGCGCGGCCGATAGGAATTGCGCGCTGCAATTTCCTGGCCTTCTTTCGTGTACCAGTATTTCAGATAGGCATCGGCGACCTCGCGGGTGCCTTTCTTATCGACGACCTTGTCGACGATCGCCACCGGCGGCTCCGCCAAAATAGAGAGCGACGGCGCGATGATCTCGAACTTGTCCTTACCGAACTCGCGCTGCGCAAGAAACGCTTCGTTCTCCCACGCCAGCAACACGTCGCCGACGCCGCGTTCGACGAACGTCAAGGTCGAGCCGCGCGCGCCGCCGTCCAGCACCGGCACGTTGGCGAACAGCTCGCCGACGAACTTCTTCGCCTTGTCCTTGTCGCCGAGTTTCTTTTCGGCATAGCCCCACGCCGCGAGATAATTCCAGCGTGCACCGCCCGATGTTTTCGGGTTCGGCGTGATGACGCTGACGCCCGGTTTCACGAGATCGTCCCAGTCCTTGATGCCCTTCGGGTTGCCCTTGCGCACGAGGAACACGATCGTCGATGTATAGGGCGACGCGTTCTGCGGCAGCTTGCTCTGCCAATCCGCCGCCAGCAGGCCGCGCGCGGCGACTACGTCGATGTCATAGGCCAGCGCCAACGTAACGACATCGGCGCCCAGACCGTCCATCACGGCGCGCGCTTGCGAGCCGGAGCCACCATGCGACTGCTTGATCTCGACG
>JANMAN010000551.1:0-1866 GCA_031359885.1 Tardiphaga sp.
TCACGATGTGTTCTGGTCGAAACAGCGAATTCTGGCTAGAATAGCCGAGAGCCAGACCGATCGCCTAAAATAGGCAACCGTTTGATGTTGTTGACTTATCTAGGGAAAGAAAATGGTGCTGCCAGACAGGATTGAACTGTCGACCTCTCCATTACCAATGGAGTGCTCTACCACTGAGCTACGGCAGCATGGCCCGGCGCGGAAACAGGCAACAACGGCCGTCCGCAAGGCGGCCGATCCTTGCCACAAGCCTCCGTGCTTCGCAAGCGCAAGACTTAATCGAGACATGATCGAGACATGATATTGAGACGCCGGAGCTTCGGGCGGACGAAGCCGGGGCCGATCCTGTCCCCTCGCCGCTCACAGTGTTTCGGAGGCCGATGGCATGTCTGACCGCGAGGCGGAGCGGCACAAGCGCCTGCGCGAGGCGCTGCGTGAAAATCTCAAGCGCCGGAAATCGCAGGCGCGCGGCCGGACCGACACGCCGTCCGAGCCGGACGGCGACCCCGACCACGCCCCTATTCCTGATGACGCCCGTTAGCCGGCGTGCAAGATTGCCGCTCAACGACAGCAGGGAGGGTGCGATGGCCGAACTCGTGGTGATGTACAAGACGCCGACCGACGCCGTAGCGTTCGACGCTCATTATTTCGACCACCACATTCCGCTGGCGAAGAAAATCCCCGGACTGCGCAAATACCAAGTCAATGACGGCGTCGTCGCAAGTCCGGCCGGCGCGTCCGGCATTCATCTGGTGGCGACGCTGACGTTCGACGATATGGCGTCGATCCAGGCGGCGTTCGCCAGCCCCGAAGGACAGGCCGCCGCGGCCGACGTGCCGACCTTCGCGACCGGCGGTGCGGACATGTTCATGTTCGACACCAAAAACGTCTAAGCCGTTTCGCAGACAAGCGCGGAACCGCGGGCCGTCGGGCCCGATCCCATCGATTCGCCTTAATGTGCGACGCTTTTGCCATGCCGGGGCGTTCGCCCTATACAATTCCGATCAATAAAGCGCCGGATTCGGCAAGGAATCGCTATGGATCGCATTCGCATCGTCGGCGGCGCAAAGCTGAACGGCACCATTCCGATTTCGGGCGCGAAGAACGCCGCGTTGCCCTTGATGATCGCGGCTTTGCTATCCGAGGAAACGCTGATTCTCGACAACGTCCCGCGCTTGGCCGATGTCGCCCAGTTGCAGCGCATCCTCGGCAACCACGGCCTCGATATTCTCTCCGCCGGCAAAAAGCCGGGCGACCACGAATATCAGGGCCAGACCCTGCACATTTCCGCGAAACACATCATCGACACCACCGCGCCCTACGAGCTGGTGTCGAAAATGCGCGCGTCGTTCTGGGTCATCGCGCCGCTGCTGGCGCGGATGCACGAGGCGAAGGTGTCGCTGCCCGGCGGCTGTGCGATCGGGACGCGTCCCGTGGACTTGCTGATCATGGCGCTGGAAAAATTGGGCGCGGAGATCAGGATCGACGGCGGTTACGTCATCGCGAAAGCGCCCGGCGGCCTCAAGGGCGCGGACATCGATTTCCCCAAAGTCACCGTGTCCGGAACCCATGTCGCGCTGATGGCGGCGACGCTGGCGAAGGGTACGACGGTCATCAACAACGCCGCCTGCGAACCCGAGATCGTCGATGTCGCGGATTGTCCCAATAAGATGGGCGCGCGCATCACAGGTGCCGGCACGCCGCGGATCACCATCGAAGGCGTCAAGAAACTCGGCGGCGCGCGGCACCCCGTACTGCCGGACCGCATCGAGACCGGTACCTATGCGATGGCGGTGGCGATGACCGGCGGCGACGTGCAACTGGCCGGCGCGCGTCCGGAACTGCTGCAATCCGCCCTCGATGTGC
>JANMAN010000700.1:0-5090 GCA_031359885.1 Tardiphaga sp.
TACAACGCCGCCGCCCTTCGAGACGCCGCGCGAGTGCGCGTCTCCTCAGGGTGACGGCTGCTCATTGCTCAATCCCTACGAAAAAAACGCGATTTTCTCGACCTGGCTCATGCGGCGGAACGGCGCGAGGGCGTCGCTGCCGGAGCGCGGCGCGCGCACGACACCGCCGGCGATGAGCGCCGCACCGAGCGACGGTTGCAGCGGCGGCGGCTCCGATATCGCATCCATAGCCGCCGGCGGTGCGGCATGCTTCGCAAGGCTTTTCAGTTCGGCGATGCGGCTGTCGACCTGATCGAATTCGTCCTCGAGATCGCCAACGATATCGGGCGCGATATCGATGTCGGGCGCGGCCATTTCGTTTGCGATCAGATCCAGCACCGCGTCGTCTTCGGCGGTCTCGCTCGCGCTCGGCACGTGCATGCCATCGTCGGTCGTCGAGGCCGGCTCCGACGCCGGCGGAGGCTCGACCACCACCGATGCGACCTCGGCGGCGATGTCGGCATTCGCGCCGACCGTCTCGACCGGCTCGGGTTTCGGCGGCATGCGTTGCGACGCGGCGTTGCCCACATGATCTTCGATCCGCAATACGAGATCGTCGAACGCCTCGCCGATCAGCGCGCGGCGCGGATCGGCGCCGAGGACATCGTGAAGCGTTTCGAGCGCCAGCAGTTGGGCGTCGAGAATGTTGCAGATGCGCGGATCGGTGCCGGTCTCGCGCAGCGACCAAGCGATCTCGCGAATGATTCGTGCGCCGCGCCGCCCGGCCGCGATATGCTCGTCGATGTCAGTCGCCATCATCGCGGCGTCGGCGGCCGCGCGGGCCTCGGCGATCAACGGCCTGATCGCGGCGATCACTTCGGCGGGCGACAGCGTCGCGGGCGTTCGCGCGGCGATACCGGCTTCGAGGCGTGCCACGGCGTCGAGCACCGACGTCGTGTCCGCGTTGCGGTTGCGGTCGGCGTATTGCGTCAGGAACCAGCGCCCGCGTGCGGTTTCCATGAACGCATCGCGGATCGCAACGTAATCGGCTTCACTGGGCGGCGATGCGCGAGCGGAGATCGGCGATAGCGCAAATGCCTCGGCGGTCAAAGGATCTTGCATGATCGCTCGTGGTGCAATCTCGTTGCGCAACTATCGGGTGACGACATCGTCGCCGGGACATATGTACGATCACCACGAACGGCAGCGAATCGCAATTGCTTTGACGGCAACCTTACAGGAAATCCCCATCGTGTCGGCATCGGAGAGCAAGCGATTCGCCATGCGGCTCGCGGTGTTCTACGGCGCGGTGTTCGGCGTCGTCGGCACGCATCTGCCGTTCTTTCCGGTGTGGCTGAAGGCGATCGGAATCGATGCGTCGTGGATCGGGCTGATCATCGCGGTGCCGTCGATCACGCGGTTCACGACGCTTCCCTTCGTGACCGCGGCGGCCGAACGACGCAACGCGCTTCGCGCGGCGATGATCCTGACCGCATTCGCGGCGACGATCGGCTTCGCGGTGCTCGGCCTGTTGCGCGAACCGGTCGCGGTGCTGATCGTCTATCTTTTGACCGCTATTCTCTGGACGCCGACCGTGCCGCTGACCGACGGCTATGCGCTGAAGGGCGTCGCACGTTACGGCCTGAATTACGGACCGTTGCGGCTGTGGGGCTCGGCGGCGTTCGTCGTCGGCGCGCTCGGTTGCGGATGGCTGATCCAGACCATCGAGGCGCGGCATGTGATCTGGGTGATCGTCGCGATGGCGGCGGCCGGCGCGGCCGCGAGCTTGTTTCTGATGCCGTTGGCCGTCGCGCCGCCGCGCGAGGACGCGCAAGGATCAGCGCCGACATTGCTGCGCGATCCGGGATTTCTCGCGATCATCGCTGCGTCCGCGCTGATTCAGGGCAGCCATGCTGCGTATTACACGTTCGCGTCGATCGCCTGGCAGGGCGAAGGGTTCGGCGGCCTGACGATCGCAGGCTTGTGGGTGCTCGGCGTCTTGGCGGAGATCGTGCTGTTCGCGATCTCGCCGCGGTTTCGCTGGCCGCCATCGACGCTGGTGATGCTCGCGGGACTCGTTGCCGTCGCGCGATGGATCGTCACCGCGCAATCGCCGCCGCTCGCCGCGCTGGCGTTGGTGCAATTGTCGCACGGCATCACGTTCGGGTTGACGCTGGTGGCGACGATGAGTCTGCTGCAACGCCATGTGCCCGGCGCGTTCATCGCCCGCGCGCAGGGCTATCTCGCCGCCGCCACGGGGCTCGTGATGGCGACGACGGCGGTGCTATCGGGCGCGGTCTATGCCGCGATCGGGCAGGGCATCTACTATGTGATGGCCGCGATGGCGTCGGTCGCGGTGGCAGTGATGATGGCGGCGCGGACGCGAATTTGATCGTCATTCCGGGGTGCGCGCAGCGATAGCTGCGAGCGAACCCGGAATCTCATCATTCGGGACATGCTGAACTTGCTGAGATTCTCAGGTGCGCAATTGCGCACCATAGTTCGCCGGGCAAAGATGCGCGTGCGCCCCGGAATGACGTCACCCCCACAAAGCGGCGTCGGGCGGGTAGACCGTGCTGCCGTCGTAGCGCAACGCGTCGTCGCGGTCGTTCGCGAGCAACAGCGGCCCGTCGAGATCGACGAAGCGCGCATGCGGCGTCAGCAGCATCGCCGGGGCCATCGCGAGCGAGGTCGCGACCATGCAGCCGACCATGATGTCGAGGCCGAGCGCGCGCGCGGCGTCGGCCATCGCCAGCGCTTCGGTGAGGCCGCCGGTCTTGTCGAGTTTGATGTTGATCGCATCGTAGCGCCCGCGCAGCCCCGCGAGCGAGGCACGATCGTGCACGCTCTCATCGGCACAGACGCTCATCGGCCGCCGGATCGTTGCCAGCGCGTCGTCGTGCCCAGCCGGCAGCGGTTGTTCGACCAGCGTGACGCCGACGTCCGAACAGGCCTTGAGGTGGCGTTCGAGATTGGCCGGCGTCCAGGCTTCGTTGGCATCGACGATCAACTCGGACTCCGGAGCCGCGCGGCGGACGGCGATGATGCGGGCTTCGTCGCCCCCCATGTCGTCGGCACCGCCGAGTTTGATCTTGAGCAGCGGCCGATGCGCAGCCCTGGCGGTGGCGGCGGCCATCGCCTCGGGTGTGCCGAGCGAGATCGTGTACGCAGTGGTGCAGGGGCGCGGCGGGTCGCGGCCGAGACGTTCCCAGACACGAAGGCCGGCACGCTTGGCCTCCAGATCGAGGAGCGCGCAATCCAGCGCGTTGCGGGCCGCGCCGGCCGGCATCAGCCGTTGCAATGCGCTGCCGTCGAGGCCGTCGGCGACGGCATCCTGCATTGCCTGGATCGCCGCCAGCGTCGCCTCGGGCGTCTCGCCGTAACGCGGGTAGGGCACGCATTCGCCGCGCCCGATCAAGCCGCCGAGGTGAATTTCCGCGATCACCACGGCCGCTTCGGTCTTGGCACCACGGCTGATCGTGAACGCGCCGGCGATCGGCCATCGCTCGATTTTGGCAAACAGACGCGGCGGTTCGTTGAATTCGGTGGGGCGATCGATCACAGTCATGCCTCTAGAACGGCAAAAGCCGCATTGCGGCCGTTAAAGGCCGAGCGGCGCGGTCGCGTCAACTTGATTGCGACGCAATGTCCGTGTTCGGTTCCGGGCGGATTGATCTTTCGGCTGTCCGGGGCGTTGCCGTGCTGGCAGACATTGCCCGACATTTCATCGTGGTGACATCGTCAGCTTCGAGTTTCGTCTGCGCTGTCGCGCCTCGTGATCCGAAACGACGAAGATCAAGCCCATTTGTAGGAGTTGACAGTGACCGGCGGCCCCACGCTCGAACAGATCGCGAAAGGCGAGGGGCTTGCCTTGTGCGCCGCCGGGTCGTGGACCGCGCGCTTTGCGCCGGACCTCGAAAAGATCGTGGCCGACGCCGAGAAGCTGAGCGGCTCCAAGCCGCATATCTTCATCGACGTGTCGCAGGTAGCCAAACTCGACACCTTCGGCGCGTGGCTGATCGAGCGGCTGCGCCGGACCCTCAACACCGGCGACAGCGAAGCCGCCATCGCCGGGCTCTCGGCCAATTACGCGGATCTGGTGGACGAGGTCGGCCGCGTCAAGCCGACCGATCCGGTCAAGCCGGCCGGCGTGACGCTGACCTCGCTGCTCGACAGCCTCGGCCGCGGCATGGCCGGCGTCGGCCAAACGGCGCTCGGCCTTATCGACATGATGGGCGCGGTGCTGGCCGCATTTTTCGCCGTGCTGATGCGGCCGCGCCGGCTGCGGCTCACGTCTGTGGTGCATCATTTCGAGCAGGTCTGCTGGCGCGCGGTGCCGATCGTGGCGCTCATCACGTTCCTGATCGGCTGCATCATCTCCCAGCAAGGCATCTTCCATTTCCGCAAATTCGGCGCGGATGTTTTCGTCGTCGATATGCTCGGCGTGCTGGTGTTGCGCGAAATCGGCGTGCTGCTCGTTGCGATCATGGTCGCCGGGCGGTCCGGCAGCGCTTACACGGCCGAACTCGGCTCGATGAAGATGCGCGAGGAGATCGACGCGCTGCGCACCATGGGCTTCGATCCGATCGAGGTGCTGATCCTGCCGCGCATGCTGGCGCTTCTGGTCGGGTTGCCGGTTCTCACATTCATCGGCGCGATGGCGGCTTTGTATGGCGGCGGCCTCGTGGCGTGGCTTTATGGCGGCGTCGAACCCGAGGCGTTTCTGGCGCGTTTGAAAGAGGCGCTGTCGATCAACCATTTCGTCGTCGGTCTCATCAAGGCTCCCGTGATGGCGATGGTGATCGGCATCGTCGCCTGCGTCGAGGGCCTGATGGTTCAGGGCAGCGCGGAGTCGCTCGGCCAGCACACGACATCGTCGGTCGTCAAAGGCATCTTCCTCGTGATCGTCATGGACGGCGTGTTCGCCATCCTGTTCGCGACGATCGGGGTCTGACGATGCAGAGCCCGAACAACGCCGCTTCGAACGACCACATCATCCGCGTGCGCGATCTGCATGTTCAATTCGGCAAGACCCGCGTGCTCGACGGCCTCGACCTCGACGTCGGGCCCGGTGTCACCGGCCTGCTGGGTCCGTCGGGATGCGGCAAGAC
>JANMAN010000570.1:0-19471 GCA_031359885.1 Tardiphaga sp.
GGCTCCGGCAAAGACGCGACCAGTCCGACGCAGATCAGTCAGACGTCGTCATCGTCGCTGCCGGCATTGTCCTGCCTCGACGACCTCGCCGGCGAAACCGTGTTGACCGCCTGCGAGAAAATGCTGTTCTCGTCTCCGGACATGGCCGCGGCCGCCGTCGCTTACACCGCATCGCAATTGAACCGGCTCAAATCTTTCGGCGATGTCGCGGCTGCCGAACGCGTCATGACGCCTGATCTGCAAGCGCTGCGACGTGCGCTCGAACGCGATCGCTATGGGCTCGTCGCCTACGTGCTGGCCGTGCGCGATCGCTGCCAGCCGGCGCAGTGCGCGGCTTATGCGTTGCTGACCGATCGCAAACAAATCACCGCGAATATGAGCGAACGCGTCTACGAAGCGGCGATCGAGAAGTACGCATCCAATTGGAATGCGCCGTCATCGGCGGCCGGTGGGTCGGCTTCGCTGATGGCACCGACGCAACCGACCGGCAAAGCCACCAGCGCCGATTTCCCGACCTCGTCTTCGATCCCGCCGGTCAGCATCATGACGCCCGAGCCGCCGTTGGGCGCGCCGCGCTTAGCCCCACCACCGGCGCCAGCACCGCGCGCCGCCGCGACGGCAACGCCGCCGCCGGCACCGAAGAAGCAACCCGCCGCGCCGAAGAAGCAGCCCTCGGCCGGGCCTGTGCCGCTCGCTCCGGCGCCGTCATCCACAGCCCCCGTCGCTCCGGATCAGTGATGCTTTCAATCGAGCGGTGCGAGCGTTAAACCTCGCGGATGCCGCTCCATATTCTCAAGCTCGCCGTCGGCTGTGACTCGGTCCAGGATTTAAGGGATTGGGTCGCAGACCGGCAGAAACTGGCCAAGAGCAACGGCCTCCCGCCGCGCCATATTCACATCACCCGGATGGTGCCGAAGCGCGATGCCGAAGTGCTCGACGGCGGATCGATCTATTGGGTGATCCGCGGCGAGATCGCGGCCCGGCAAAAGCTCGTGGCGATCGAGCCTTTTCGCGACAGCGCCGGGATCGGGCGCTGCCGTCTCGCGATGCAGCCGAAGGTGATCTCCGTCGCGCCGCGTCCGATGCGGGCCTTTCAGGGCTGGCGTTACTTCAAAGATACCGACGTGCCGCCCGACCTCGGACGTGCCGCCGCCAGCATCGAGGCGATGCCTGAGCCGATGCGGCGCGAGCTGCGCGAGTTGGGCTTGCTGTAGATCAGCTCTTGTCCCGGGCGAGGTGCAGCACGAGCGCAGAGCGGTTCTCGCGCTGCCCTGCGTCCGGGGCACGGCGTCACACCGCTGCGTTGTCGATCAGTCGCGTGTTGCCGATCTTGGCGGCCACCAGCAGACGGACGGGGCCATCGCCCAGGGACGCAATCGGCGCAAGCGTTTCGGCGTGGCGCGCTTCGAAATAATCCACTTTAAAGCCGGCAGCGGCGATCGTTTCCGTTCCGGCCGCCATGACCGCCGCCAGACCCTCGCCGGCGCGCAGACGCTTTTTGGTATCCTTCATCGTTCGAAACAGAACCGTCGCGGTCTGTCGTTGCTCGGGCGTGAGGTAGACGTTGCGCGACGACATCGCGAGACCTTCGCGTTCGCGCACGGTCGCCATCCCGATCACTTTGACTCCGAGATCGAGATCGAGCGCCATTCGCGTGACGACCTTGAGCTGCTGGTAATCTTTCTGGCCAAACAGCGCGACATCCGGCCGGCATTGCGCGAACAGCTTGCCGACCACGGTGGCGACGCCGCCGAAAAAATGCGGCCTGAACTTATCTTCGAGCCCGGCGGTGGCCGGGCCTTCCGGCGCGATCCGGGTCGAGAAACCCTCGGGATACATTGCAGCGACGTCCGGATTCCAGATCAGGTCGACCTTCTCGGCGGCGAGCTTGGCGACATCGGCTTTCCACGTTCTGGGATAGGAGCCGAAATCTTCATGCGGCGCGAATTGTGCCGGGTTGACGAAGATCGACACGATCACCTTGTCGGCGCGGGCTTTCGCCGTCCGCACCAGCGCCAGATGCCCGTCATGCAGCGCGCCCATCGTCGGCACCAGAGCCGTCGTCGCTTTGCGCCCGCGCAATTCGGCAAGCGCCCGCCGCAGAGCAGGGAGCGTGCGGACGATCAACGGCTGGCGGGGCATTGCGGAGACATCCGGCATAGGGGGGGCGATGGCCCGAGCGATCACGGGGCTGGTGGCGGGCATGCATATCAAATGCGACGGGGACCGCAAAGCGGATGGCCCGGCGGCTGGCCAGGATTCATGATGAACCCGGACGATCCGGCTTTGGTGCGTTCATGACACGCATTTTGCTTGACGCTCGATGCGCGCGATTTGAAGATATTTCGACAGGAGTGTTGATGCTCGTTCAGGCCACATCGGGACATTCGGGTTCGGCGCATGTCGTGGTGCTGGGCAACGAGAAAGGCGGGTCGGGGAAATCCACGACCGCGCTGCATGTCGCCGTGGCCCTGCTGAAAGCCGGCCAACGCGTCGCGACGATCGATCTGGATTGCCGCCAGCAGAGTTTCACGCGCTACATCGCCAATCGCCGGGAATGGGGCGAGCGCAGCGGCGTGACGTTGGAATTGCCGGTGCATCGCTGCATCGATCTCGGCACAACGATGCAGATCGCCGACAACGAAGCCGCCGAGCTCAACCAGTTTCTCGACGCCGTCAGCGCGGTCGAGCGCAATTTCGATTTCATCGTGATCGATACGCCGGGGTCGGACAGCTATCTGATGCGTCTGGCGCATACCATGGCTGACACGCTGGTCACGCCGATCAACGACAGCTTTCTCGATTTCGACGTGCTTGCAAGCGTGGATGCCGCCACCTATCTGGTCACCGGCGAAAGCCACTACGCCAAGATGGTGCGCGACGCCCGCCGCAAACGTCGCCAGCTCGACGGCGCCAGCATGGACTGGATCGTCGTGCGCAACCGGCTTTCGGTGCTCAATTCGCGCAATCAGGCGCGGGTCGCCGGCGGCCTCAAGCAATTGTCCGCGCAACTCGGTTTCCGCCCGATCGACGGGCTGGCCGAGCGCGCGGTCTATCGCGAGTTCTTTCCGCGCGGCCTGACGGCGCTCGACGACCTCGACGAAATCACGCTTGGCGCGCGCCCCTCGCTCGGCCACGTCACCGCGCGGGAGGAGGTGCTGGCCCTGTTACGTCAGCTCAAACTGCCGCTCGATGAACGCGGCCGCCGCCGAGCCGCCAATCGCGCCGAATGGGCCGCGCAGGTCGATAAGCCTCTCGAAATGCACGATATCGTCGGCATTTAACTCAGTTTTGCGCTGAGTTTGGAATACGGCGATCATGCGTTTCTGCCTATCATGCAGGGCATCTGCTCAGTTAACGGGCGGCAGAACTCACACTATTTGATCTTCATGTCATATGGCTGTGACCGTTAAACTGCAGACAACGCGAGAGATCGAGTCCGCCTTTGCAGGGATTGTCATGAAGCGTCAGATCATTTTCGTGGCGTCGTTCGCCGCGGTCGCGCTGGCACTGTTCGTCGCCAACAAGTTCGCGATCCGTCACGAGACGTTCACGTTCTACGACGCCACGCGCGACCGTCAGGTCGAGGTGCAGGTCTCCGTTCGTCGCGACAAGGAAATGCAGGCCAACACCGGGCTGCTGACATTGCCGGTCGCCGTGCTCAATCACGGCAACACCGTGCGCTTTACGGAATATTCGTTCTTGGCCGACGTCTTCGCGGCTCGCGGATACATGGCCGTGAGCGTTCAGCACGATCTGCCGACCGATGCGCCGTTGATGACCAAAGTGGGCGAGCAATATGTCGGACGTCTGCCCGTCTATCAGCGCGGCGTTGCCAACATCGCGTTCGCGCTCGAAGAAATGAAGGCCGTGCAGCCGAACGCGGATTACGATCGGCTGACGATGGTCGGACATTCCAACGGCGGCGACATCTCGATGTATTTCGCCAAGCTGCATCCGGATCAGATCAGGAAGATCGTCACGCTCGACAATCTGCGGGTGCCGTTCATGACGGACGGCAAGTTCAAGATCCTGTCGTTCCGGTCGGAAGACCCTGTGTTCAAGCCCGATCCGGGCGTCGTTCCCGACGATGCGATCTGCGAGAAGGCCGGTATCACCGTCGTGAAAACCGGCTATCAGCATGTCGACATGAGCGACCGCGGACCGAGCACGGTGAAGTCCCGCATTCAGGCCTTACTGGACAAATATCTCGGCGACGAGGATATCGCCCCGCGCGTCCTCCAGCGCAAACTCGCAAGCGATGCGCTGGTGGCGAACAATTCGGCGCGGTGAGGCATCACGCCTGAACCATTGACCCTCCGGTGCCTGCTCGCCACATAGATCTCGCACACCGAGCGAGGCCTGATGTCGCGCGACTCTGACGATCGAACTCCGACCACCCGCGATGGAACGTTGCCCGACGCCAAGGCGTCGGCGTCGGCCGACATCGCGGCCTTCGTCGCCAAGGCGCGGGCCATGACGCCCCACGCGGCAGGCGCGCGCGGGCGGCTGGTCTTCGCACTCGATGCGACGTTGAGCCGGCAGCCGACCTGGGACATGGCTTGCACGCTGCAGGCCGACATGTTCCGTGAGGCCGCGGCGATCGGCAATCTCGACATCCGGCTGGTCTACTTTCGCGGCCTCAACGAATGCCGGACGTCCGGCTGGATTTCGGACTCGGTCAAGCTCGCGTCGTTGATGTCGCGGATCGCTTGCCAAGGCGGCCAGACCCAGATCGGCCGCGTGCTGGGCGACGCGCGCCGCGAAGCGGTGGCGTCGGGCGTCCGCGCCATCGTCTTCGTCGGCGATGCGATGGAAGAATCCGTCGACGCTCTATGTGCCACGGCCGGCGAACTCGGCCTGTTGAAAGTGCCGGTGTTCGTTTTTCAGGAAGGCCACGACGTCGCGGCCGAGCAGGCGTTCCGCGAAATCGCGCGGCTGACCGGCGGCGCCTGGTGCCGGTTCGATCCTGGCGCATCCGCGCAATTGCGCGAGTTGCTGCGCGCGGCAGCGGCCTATGCGGCCGGTGGGCGCGAGGCTTTGCTCAAGCTGTCCCGCACCGGCAGCGGCGCTGCGGCCTTGCTCGGGCAGATGCGCTGAGCGGCGAGCGCTTTCCCTTAGCCGGCGGAGCCACTATCTATCGGCTATGGCCACACTCATCGCAGGCGCCGTCGCCGTCGTCGTTCTCTATTCGCTGCTGCAAATGTTTCGCGCAGCCAATCCTGCCATATTGGCCCGCGTGGTCAAGATGGGCGGCGGCGTGCTGGCGCTCGCGGTCGCGGCCTTCACCGGTATCAAAGGCGAACTCGCGGTCGCGATTCCGCTCGGCATTTTCGGCGCGGGATTGCTCGGATGGTCGCCGATAGCCAACGCCGGGTTCGGCAAGATCGGCGGCGGCTTCGGCAATATCTTTGGCGGTGGCGGAAAATCGCAGGGGCAGGCGTCGCGGGTGCAGTCGCAATATCTCGACATGGCACTCGACCACGACACCGGCGCGATGAGCGGCCGCATCGTCGCGGGACCGCAGGCCGGTCAATCGCTCGATGCGTTCGACCTGCCGCAGTTGGCGAGCCTGATGGCTGGCTTCGACGCCGAAAGCGTGACGTTACTTGAAGCGTATCTGGACCGCAGGTTTCCCGCCTGGCGTCAGAACGCGCAAAGCGATGCGGCAGGGCGGGATGACGGGCGCGCTGCGTCGGACGGCAAAATGACGGACCAGGAGGCCTATCAGATCCTTGGCCTGCATACGGGGGCGACGGCCGACGAGATCGGCCACGCCCATCGTGGGTTGATGAAGAAATTCCATCCCGACCAGGGGGGCACGACGTATCTCGCGTCGCGCATCAACGCGGCCAAGGACACTTTGCTTCGCACTCATCGCAGCTAACTCCAACGCAAACCAACGCAACTGTTCACTGCGAGTGATGTCCGGCCTTCTGTTGTGACGCCCCGCCGTCCGCCGTTACCCGGCGTGATCGATCGTTCATCCATTATTACCCATCAAATATTGACGGATGGTTTGCATGACGACGATTTGTCGGGCGTGGGATTGGCGGGTTCGTTTTGTCAATCCGGGATGCACCGTTTAGGTTGGAAGCCGACCTAAAGGGCGCAGGCCCGGAATCCATAACCCCTACAGGCAGTATGGATTCCGGGCCTTCGCCACGCAAGAAGCCGGCTCTGGCGAATCCCGGAATGACGAATCTCCGAGATTTGTCCCAATCCAAAAACTGTGACGCGTGATCGCTATCGGCAAGACAGCAAAAAGCCGACAGCGCGTGAGCGCAGCCGGCTTTTGAAATATCGCCGAGGGCGCAATCAGTATTTGCGATACAGTCCGACCAGCTTGCCTTGAATGCGCACGCGGTTCGGCGGCAGAATCCGCACTTCGTAAGAACTGTTCGCCGGCTCCAGCGCGATCGACGCGCCACGACGGCGGAAGCGCTTGAGTGTCGCTTCCTCTTCGTCGATGAGCGCCACCACGATGTCGCCGGTGTCCGCCGTGTCGTTGCGCAGGATCAGCGCCATGTCGCCGTCGAGGATGCCGGCATCGACCATCGAATCGCCGCGCACTTCCAGCGCGTAGTGATCGCCGCTGCCGAGCATGTCGGGTGGCACGCCGATGGTGTGGCTGCGGGTCTGCAACGCTTCGATCGGCGTACCTGCTGCGATCCGGCCCATGACCGGCACCGAGATCACGCGGCTGTCGCCGTCGTCATCCGAATGGTGGCTGTGCGAGGAGGGCGCGGGGCGTCCCTTGCCGAGATTGCCTTCGATCACGCTCGGCGTGAAGCCGCGTCGGCCGCTGCTGCCGGCGGCGCCGTTGCCGCCAAGCTCCGGCAATTTGATGATTTCGATGGCGCGGGCCCGGTTCGGCAAACGCCTGATGAAGCCGCGTTCTTCGAGGGCCGTGATGAGACGATGGATGCCTGATTTGGAGCGCAGGTCCAGCGCGTCCTTCATTTCGTCGAAGGAGGGCGGCACGCCGGCTTCTTTCAGTCGTTCATTGATGAAGCGCAGCAGCTCGTACTGTTTGCGGGTGAGCATCTGACCGATCCTTCAAAAAGGCACGCAACGATTGCGGCACGAAATCGCAACAAATCATGAACCGAACACTATATGTTCCATATGTGTTCCGCAACTCGTTAATTTCACGTCAACGGAGGTGGTGGTCGCTACTGCGGTAGGCGGATCACGCCGCATCGATCGCCGGCGCGAGCGGCTTCGGCGAACGGCGCGCGCAATAAAAGTCCCTGCGCCACAGACAGATTTCCAAGCAACGACGAGTCCTGATGCGACACCGGGGTCGCGACGAGCGCACCGGTTTCGTCGGTGTCGAGACGCGCGCGCAGATAGTCCGCGCGCTGGTCGTTGGCTTTCAAATCGCGCCCAAGTCGCGCGGTTTCGACGGGATGATCGACATCGATTCGGCCGCTCAGTGCGCGAATCAACGGCACCATGAACAGAAACGCGCAAACATAGGACGACACCGGATTGCCCGGCAGGCCGACCACCCGCATCACCCCGGCGTCGGTGGTGAGACGCCCATGCATCATCGGTTTGCCAGGCCGCATCGCGATCCGCCAGAATGCCATGTCGACGCCTTCGGCTTCCAGCGCCTGCTTGACCAGGTCATGGTCGCCGACCGACGCGCCGCCGGTCGTGACGAGAATGTCCGCGCCGGCGTCGCGGGCGCGGCGGATGGCATCTTGAGTCGCGCTGAGCGTATCGCCGGCGATGCCGAGATCGATCGTCTCCGCGCCTTCCGCCCGCGCGAGGGCGCGCAGCGCGTAGCCGTTGGAATAGACGATCTGGCCGGGGCCGAGCGGCTCGCCCGGCATCACCAATTCGTCGCCGGTGGCGAGCAGCGCAACCTTCGGCCGCCGCACCACCGGCAGCAGCGGATGATTCATGCCGGCGGCGAGCGACAGGTCGCGGTCGGCGAGCCGGCGGCCTCTGTGCAACAAAACGTCGCCTTCGTTGAAATCGATGCCGGCGGGCCGGACGTTTTTGGACGCTGCGGAAGCCTCGTTGACGGTGACGCGGTCGCCGTCGCGCGTCGCATCTTCCTGAATGACGACGGCGTCGGCCCCGTCAGGCATGACGCCCCCGGTAAAGATGCGGGCCGCTTCGCCCGAGCCCAACGCGCGGTCGAACGGCCGCCCGGCCGCGACCTCGCCGATCACCTCGAGCACGGCCCCCAATGTCGCGTCGGCCGCGCGCACGGCGTAGCCGTCCATCGCTGACATCGGCAGCGGCGGCTGGGTCCGCAAGGCCGCGACGTCGCGCGCGAGCACGCGATGGTAGGCATCCTCGAGCGCGACCATTTCGGACGGCAGCGCCGAAGCACCTTTGAGCACTGCGGCCAAAGCGTCGGTGACCGGCATCAACGCCATGCGATCGTCTCCTTGAGCATGGGTCTGCATATCCCAGCGTTCTCGCGGGCGCAAAATCGGTCGGCCGCAGGCGCGCGGTCTTACAGTGTTGTTGCCAAGGCAACTAATATGTGGTGGTCTAGCTGAGAGACCGCAGCGGGCCGATCGAGCGCGCGCCACCGAGGAAGCGACCATGCAAGACCGCGCGCCGGTCAGGCCCACGCGATCTGTTCAATCAGGCGTCGATCGCATCGACGGCATCGAGATTGCCGTGGACGCGCCGCAGCAGGGCGATCAGCGTGTCGCGCTCCAGCGCATCGAGACAGCCGAGCAGCGCCGTCTCGCGTTTCAAAGCCACGACGATCACGCGATCATGGACGCTGCGGCCTTTTGTCGTGAGCGCGATCGAATGGCTGCGACCGTCTTTGGGATCGCTCTTGATCGTCAGCAGGCCGCGCTCGCGCAGCAGCGTCAGAGTTCGGCTCACCGGTCCCTTGTCGAAGCCAATGACGTGGCAGATGCGTGCTGCGGGAATGCCCGGTTCGATCGCCAGCAGCGACAGGATACGCCACTCCGTCACGTTGACGCCGAAGTTGGTTTGATAGAACGCCGTGGCGCTGCGCGCCAATTTGTTGGCGACGAAGGTAATCAACCCCGGCACGTAACGATCGAGATCGAGCGTGGGGCCTTGCGGCGCACGATCGATGGGGTCCGGCGGCGTGGGTTTGCTTTTGCTCATGAGCATAAGAGATACAAAGCCAGCGCGTCGCATGACAAGGTGATTGTTGGGGAGTGCCGATGACGATCATGGCCGATGCGCGCATAGCGCCTGAACTCGACGTCGATCCGTTCTCGGATGCGTTCTTTGCCGATCCGCATCCCGCGCATGAGATTTTGCGCGAGGCGGGCCCGGTGGTCTATCTGCCGCAATGGAAAGTCTATGCGGTGGCGCGCTATGCCGAGGTGCACGCAGTCCTGCACGACCCCATGACGTTCTGCTCCAGCCGTGGCGCTGGGCTCAGCGATTTCGCCAAGGAAACGCCGTGGCGGCCGCCGAGCTTGATCCTCGAAGCCGATCCGCCGGAGCATACGCGGACGCGCGCGGTGCTGAACAAGGTGCTGTCGCCGGCGGTCGTAAAACGGATCCGCGACGGCTTCGCCGCGGCCGCCGATGCCAAGATCGACGAGTTGCTCGACCGCGGCGACTTCGACGGCGTGGCCGATTGCGCGGAGGCGTTTCCGCTCTCGGTGTTTCCCGATGCGGTCGGGCTGACCAAAGACGGCCGCGAGCATCTGCTGCCCTATGCCGGCGTCGTGTTCAACGCGTTCGGCCCGCCGAACGACTTGCGCCAGAACGCGATCGAACGCTCCAAGCCGCATCAGGCATGGGTCACCGAACAATGTCAGCGCGACAATCTTGCGCCGGGCGGCTTCGGCGCCTGCGTTCACGCGCGTGCCGATGCTGGCGACATCACGGCCTCGGAAGCACCATTGCTGGTGCGCTCGCTGCTGTCGGCGGGGCTCGACACGACGGTCAACGGACTCGGCGCGGCTTTGTATTGTCTCGCACGATTTCCGGATCAGTGGGCGAAACTGCGCGCCGATCCGTCGCTGGCCCGCAACGCCTTCGAGGAGGCCATTCGCTTCGAGAGTCCCGTGCAGACGTTCTTCCGCACGACGACGCGCGCCGTCGATATCTCCGGCATCACGATCGGCGAAGGCGAGAAAGTGCTGATGTTTCTCGCCGCCGCCAATCGCGATCCGCGCCGTTGGGACGATCCCGACGCCTACGACGTGACGCGCAAAACTTTCGGCCATGTCGGCTTCGGCTCGGGCATTCACATGTGCGTCGGCCAATTGGTCGCGCGCCTCGAAGGCGAGGTGTTGCTGTCGGCCTTGGCGCGCAAAGTTGCGACGATCGAGATCACGGGGCCGGTGACGCGACGCTTCAACAACACGCTGCGCGGGCTGGAAAGCCTGCCGCTCCGATTCACTCGCGCCTGACGGATCGCCATGCCGACACTCACCTTTATTCATTCCGACAACCGTGCCGAGAGCGTGGACGCCAATGACGGCGACAGCGCCATGCTCGCCGCGCTGACCCACGGCGTCGAAGGAATCATCGCCGAATGCGGGGGCGGCGCGGTCTGCGCGACCTGTCACGTCTATGTCGACGAGGCGTGGTTGGCGAAACTGCCTGCGGTCGGCGGCGACGAGGACGATCTTCTGGAAGGCGTCGCGGCGGAGCGGATGCCGAACAGTCGCTTATCGTGCCAGATCAAGCTGACGCCGGAGCTCAACGGCCTTGTGCTTCGCATCCCAGACCGGCAGGTTTAGGCTCAACATCAAGATCAAACGCGGCCGGCAGAGACCGATCCGCGCCATCACCGGGAGAGACGCATGAAACAGATCACCAGCACGTTCGTCGCATCGTGCATGACGCTCGCCGTCGCGACGACAGCGCATGCCGAGATTTCCGACAATGTCGTGCGCGTCGGCGTGCTCAACGACATTTCCGGCGTATTCCAGGACACCAACGGCATGGGCTCGGTCGAAGCCGCGCGCATGGCCGCCGAAGATTTCAACGGCGGTGGCAAAAACATCAAGGTCGAGATCGTTTATGCCGACCATCAGAACAAGGCCGATGTCGGCTCGGCGATCGCGCGCAAATGGCTCGGCGTCGAGAAGGTGGATGCCATCGTCGACGTGCCGAACTCGTCGGTCGGTCTTGCGGTCAACAACATCGCGCGCAACACCAAGATGACGTTCCTAGCCTCATCGACGGCGACGTCGGACCTCACCGGCAAAGATTGTTCGCCGAACACGATCCAATGGGTCAACGATGCCTGGGCCACGGGCAACACCACGGCAGCCGCAATGATGCAGCGCGGCGGCAACGACTGGTATTTCATCACGGTGAATTACGCGCTCGGGCAGGGCATCGAAGCCGAGGCCACCAACTACATCAACAAGAACGGCGGCAAGGTGCTGGGCTCGAGCAAGCATCCGCTCGGCACGTCGGACTTTGCGTCGCTGCTGTTGCAGGCGCAAGGCTCGAAGGCCAAAGTCATCGGACTCGCCAATGCCGGCGCGGACACGATCAACGCCGTCAAGCAGGCCGGCGAGTTCGGCATGAACGCCGGCGATCAGACGTTGGTGGCGTTTTTGATCTTCATCAACGACGTGCACGGCATGGGCCTCAAGGCCGCGCAGGGTCTGTTGCTGACGGAATCGTTCTACTGGGACATGAACGACGACACCCGCGCGTTCGCCAAGCGTTTCGCGGCGCGCCCCGGCATGAACGGCAAGATGCCGTCCGGCAATCAGGCTGGCGTCTACGCATCGACCTTGTCGTATCTGAACGCTGTGGCTGCGAAAGACAGCGACGATGCGAAAGACGCAGTGCCGCAGATGAAGACGTTCTCCGGCAAGGACAAACTGTTCGGCGACGTTACGATCCGCGCAGACGGCCGCGTCATCCATCCGGTCTATCTGTTCGAGATCAAGAAGCCGGCCGAGTCGAAATATCCCTACGACTATTACAAGCTGCTTTCGACGATCCCGGCCGAAAAAGCGTTCCGTCCGATCGCCGATGGCGGCTGTTCGATGATCAAGTAAACCGGCTCTCGTCAGGCGCGATAATCGCCTGACTTTCCGCCGCGCTTTTCCACAAGGTGAATGCCCTCGATCCGGCCGCCGCGCTCCACCGCCTTGATCATGTCGTAGATCGTGAGGCAGGCGACGGAGACGGCGGTGAGGGCTTCCATCTCGACGCCGGTCGGGCCGGTGACCTTGACCGTCGCGCTGACGCGGCAGCCGGGCAGGGTGTCGTCCAATGCGATGTCCAGCGTCACCTTCGACAGCGCCAGCGGATGACACAGCGGAATGAGGTCGGAGGTTTTCTTCGCGGCCATGATGCCCGCGATGCGCGCAGTGCCGAGCACATCGCCCTTCTTGGCGTTGCCGGAGCGGATGATCTCGAGCGTCGCCGCACTCATCACGACGCAGCCTTCGGCCACCGCGACGCGTTCGGTTGCGGGCTTGTCGGAGACATCGACCATCCGCGCTTCGCCGCGCGCGTCGATATGGGTGAGCTTGTCGGTCATGCGCGCGCCAGCAAAGTGCGCGTCGCCGCCGCCACGTCGTCCTGACGCATCAGGCTTTCACCGACCAAAAACGTCTCCATGCCGACGCGCGCGAGTCGCGCGAGATCGTCGGGCGTGAACAAGCCGCTTTCGCCGACCATCAAACGGTCGGACGGAATATGCGGCGCGAGGGCCTCGCTGGTCGCGAGCGTCGTCTCGAAGGTCCGCAGATTGCGATTGTTGACGCCGATCATCGGTGATTTCAATTTCAATGCACGATCCAATTCGGCGTGGTCGTGGACTTCGAGCAGCACGTCCATGCCGAGCGCCATCGCCGCGTCTTCGATCTCGGCCGCCGCACGATCGTCGAGCGCCGCCATGATGACGAGGATGCAGTCGGCGCCGTGTGCGCGCGCTTCGGCGACCTGATAGGTATCGAACATGAAATCCTTGCGCAGTACCGGCAGCGATACGGCGGCGCGGGCCGCGACCATGAAATCGAGATGGCCCTGGAACGACGGCGTATCGGTCAAGACCGACAGACACGCCGCACCGCCGGCCTCGTAGGCTTTGGCAAGCGCGGGCGGATCGAAGTCCGCGCGGATCAGGCCCTTCGAGGGCGACGCCTTTTTCACCTCGGCGATCAACGCATAATGGCTCTGCGCGATCTTGGCGCGCAATGCGGCGAGGAAGCCGCGCGGCGGCGACGCGGATTTTGCCGCAGTCTCAAGCTCGCTCAACGGATGCGCGCGCTTGGCCGCGGCGATCTCGTCGCGCTTGTAGGTTTCGATCTTGGTCAGGATGTCCGACAAAATATACGTCCTCAGAACTGAACCTGCTGCGTCGTCATTGCGAGGAGCTGAATTCCTCGCCTTCGAGGAATGAAAGCGACGAAGCAATCCAGTCTTTTCTAAAGAACTGGATTGCTTCGCTCAACGCGAACCGACGAAGTCGCCGGTTCGAGGTTGGCTCGCAATGACGGGAACTCAGCCGTTCGACACGGCGACGAGATGCTTCAGCTTCGCGAGCGCCGCGCCGCTGTCCAACGACTGCGTGCCCATCGCGACGCCGTCCTTCAAATCTTTTGCCTTGCCGGCCACGATCAAGGCCGCTGCCGCGTTCAGCAGCGCGACGTCGCGAAACGCAGACGGCTTGCCGTCGAGTACGGCTTGCAGAGATTTCGCGTTGGCGTCGGCGTCACCGCCTTTCAGCGCGTCGCCATGTGCGCGCGACAGCCCTGCATCCTCCGGCGTGACTTCGAAACTGCGGATGTCGCCGTTGTGCAATTCGGCGACGAAGGTCGGCCCTGTCAGCGTGATCTCATCGAGACCGTCGGAGCCATGCACCACCCAGATGTGATCCGCGCCGAGGTTTTTCAGAACCTGCGCCAGCGGCAGCACCCATTGCCGCGAAAACACGCCGACCATCTGGCGTTTGACGCCGGCCGGATTCGAGAGCGGTCCGAGCAGATTGAAGATCGTGCGTGTGGCGAGTTCGACGCGGGTCGGTCCGACGTTTTTCATCGCCGGATGATGCGTCGGCGCAAACATGAAGCCGATGCCGGTCTCGCGCACGCAGCGCCCGACCTCGTCCGGCGTGATGTCGATCTTGACGCCGAGCGACGCCAGCACGTCGGCCGCGCCGGAGCGCGACGACAACGCGCGGTTGCCATGCTTGGCGACCGGCACGCCGCAGCCGGCGACGATGAAGGAGGCGCAGGTCGAGACGTTGACCGAGCCGGAGCCGTCGCCGCCGGTGCCGACAACATCGACCGCATCGGCGGGCGCGTTCACGCGCAGCATCTTGGCGCGCATCGCGGAGACCGCGCCGGTGATCTCGTCCACCGTTTCGCCGCGTACCCGCAGCGCCATCAACAGGCCGCCCATCTGCGAGGGCGTGGCTTCGCCGGACATCATCGCGTCGAAGGCGGCGGCGGCCTCGTCGCGGGTCAGCGCCGCGCCGGTCGCGACCTTGCCGATCAGGGATTTGAAGTCGTCCATCGGGGGCTTTCGGAAGTGGTTCGGGCGTAGGATGGGTAGAGCGTAGCGAAACCCATCGCAAGGGTCGCGGCAAGGTTGCTCATCATGATGGGTTTCCCGACGACCACGCTTGACGCGCGATCGATCGGTCAACCCATCCTACGATCCCACCATCAATTATTTCCGCCTGCCGCGCCGGTCACCTGCGCCACCGCGGCCTGATTGATCGACGTGCCGATCTGCTTTTCGACCGTCGCGATATATTGCGCGATCTGTTCTTCGTTGAGGCTGCGCTCCAGCGTCTCGGTCAGCTTCTTGATTTCGTCGGACGCCATGTCGATCGGGGGCATGGAAATGTCCGTCAGGCGATAGACGATCCACTCCGATCCGGTCGACCCCTGCGTTTGGCCGGCAGTGTCTTTCGCGCCGCGAAACGCGGCCTCGACGGCGGTCGACGGCAAACCGGGGACGCTGCCTTCGCGCTTGAATTTCGCGGCGGTTTCGACCTTGAGATTGTCAGCCGCGGCAAGGCTCGCCAGCGTGGTGCCTTGCGAGAGCTGCTGCACCATGTCGGTCGCTTTGGTGCGCAATCGATCCGTGATCTGCTGATCGCGCCAACGCGTCGCGACCTGATCCTTGACCTCGTCGAGGGTGCGCTCGCGCGACGGCGTGATGCCGATCACATCGAAATAGACGTAGCCGCCATTGTAGCTGATGGCCTCGCTATCGACGCCGACATCGCCTGCGAACGCCTGCGGCACGACGTTGACGCCTTGGGGAATGCCGGCGACCGGCTGGCCGTCCGGGCCACGGCCCGAACGATCGACCGCTTCTAGCGTAATCGGCGTGAGGCCAAGCTTCTTGGCGGCCTCGACGACGTTGGAGCCGCCGCCGCGCTCATCCTCCATCTTGTTGTGGAGGTCGTTGACCTGAGCGATCGCGCGTTCGCGCGCGAGGTCGCGTTTGATCGTCGCGGCGACGCTCTCATAGCTCGGCGTGGTGCCGGCAACGATTTCGCCGGCCTTGACCAGCACGACGCCGAAGCGACCCTGCACCGGCTGGCTGACTTCACCGCTGGGCAATGCGAAGGCGGCGTCGGCAACGGCGGGATCGATGACTTCCGCTTTCGAGATCTTGCCGAGGTCGATATCGGCGGGCGACGATCCGCGCTCCTTGGCGATATCCTCGAAGGATGTGCCGGCGGCGATCTTCTCGCGCGCTGCCTTGGCGTCGTCCAGGCTCGGAAACACGATCTGCGACAACTGACGACGCTCAGCCGTCGCCAGTTTCAACTGATTGGCCTCGAATGCTTTCTTGGCGTCCTCGTCCGAAATGACGGTCCATTTTGCCAATTCGTCCGGCGTCATCACGACGAAGCCGACTTTGCGGAATTCGGGCGCGCGGAATTGCGTCTTGCGCTCCTCGTAATAGGCCGCGAGCTGTTCCGGCGACGGCTCGGCAATCGTGCCGGCTTGCGCCGCGTCGAGCTTCACGTAATCGATCGAGCGCTGTTCGTTCTGGAAGCGCACCAGCGCTTCGATCTGGGTTTTCGACGGATCGAGCCCGGCCGTGATCGTGCCGGCGATCTGACGGCGCAAACCGACCTTGCGCTGTTCTGCGATGTAGCGCTGCTCGGTGTAACCGATCTGGCGCGTGATCTGCGTGAAGCGGTTCGCATCGAACTGGCCGTTCGGACCCTTGAAGTTCGGATCGTTGTAAATCGCCCGCATCACTTCGGCATCGGATTGCGCGAGGCCCATGCGGCGTGCGTCTTCATCGAGCGCCGCTTCGGAGACGACCTGCTGCAACACCTGCCGGTCGAGGCCGAAGGCACGCGCCTGATCCATCGTCAGCGGGCGTCCGAACTGGCGTCCGATCTGCTGCAATCGGTCCGTGAAGGTCTGGCGGAATTGCTCGATCGAGATCTCGGTGCTGCCGACCTTGGCCAGCGACGATTGCCCGAAGCCTTTGAAAATGTCGGCAATGCCCCAGACGCCGAACGAGACGATGAGGACGCCCATCACGATCGTCATGATGGTCTTGCCGATCCAGTTGGACGAGGCCTTGCGCATTCCGCGGAGCATGGGGTCACTTTGCGTGGCGAGAGGGAAGAGACGAACGCTCCGACGCGCGGCGGGCAGGCGGCCGGGCGGATCGAGAAGCGACCGCCGCGTCAGCAGCGAGCCTTGCCTCTTTGGCCGGACCGGGTTCCGCTTCGCCCGAACCGCGCAAATCGCGTCGCCGAATTGGTTGCGCATCATAAAGTGGCGTGCCGCCGGTCGCAACCTCGCGCAGCCCCACGGGGAGGTGGTCTGATGCCGCGCCCGACCGGCAGTGGAACTTTTGGATGATTTCAGCCTTTTTCTCTCAATGCGGGGTTCGGACATGCAGCGACGTTTGACGATGGCGATGATGGTCGGACTGGCCTTGGGTTTGGCGGGTCCGGTCGCCGCGCAGGTGCCGTCCGCTGCGCAGTTGGAAAATCCCGAACTCGAGACCAAGAAACTGAAGCCCGGCGCAAACTCGTTTGCCGAGGGTCAGGCACGCCAGCTTCTGCAGGACAGTGGCTACAGCGACGTGTCGCCTTTGGTGAACGACAAGGACGGGATCTGGCACGGCACCGCGACCAAGGACCGAAAAACCGTCGAGGTCAGCGTCGATTTTCAGGGCCGCATCGCAGCCAAATAAGGGGAAAGCCGTGACCGTTACGATCTCGCGCCTGTTCAAGGATTACGCTGCGGCACAAGCGGCGGTGAAGACGCTGGTCGATGCCGGCATCCCCGAAGACGACATCAGCATCATCGCGAATAATGCCGACAAATGGTTCAACCCGGACCTCGCGACGGCTGCCGGCAAGGGTGTTGCGGTCGGTGCAGGTTTTGGCGGCGTCGGTGGTCTGCTCGCGGGACTGGGCTTACTGGCAGTTCCGGGTCTCGGTCCAATCGTCGCGGCCGGCTGGCTCGCGGCTGCGGCTGCCGGGGCCTGCGCCGTCGGCGCGGCCGGCGGCGTTATCGGCATGTTGGCCGAGGCGGGCGTCGCGACTAACGACGCCGAAGTGTTTGCCGAAAGCATCCGACGCGGCGGCAGTCTCGTAAGCGCCCGCGTTCCGGACGATCGGAAAGCCTATTTCGAGGAAATCCTCGATCCTTCGGCGGAGAACATCGAAGAACGCCGCAGTTCGCTGGCGTCCAGCGGCTGGCAGAACTTCGATCCGGCGGCACCCGATTATAGCGCCGACACGATCGCGCGCGACCGAGCGGCGCAAGTCATCGGCGGGTAATCGCTTGAGACGCGCCGACCGCTCTGCTAGCGCAGAGCATCTTTGTCCCCAGCCCGCGCGAGCCGTTCATGACTGCATCTCTCCGTCCTCTGATCGCCGGCAACTGGAAAATGAACGGGCTGAAGGCGTCCATTGCCGAATTCGAGGCGATGCTGGCTGGCGCGGACGGCGTCAAAGATAAAGCCGATCTGCTGGTCTGTCCGCCGGCGACACTGATCGCTGCCTTCGCCGAAAAGATCACTGGGAAGTCGACGCTCGCGATCGGGGCGCAGGACTGCCACATCAAGGCGTCGGGCGCGCACACCGGCGACCTCTCGGCCGAGATATTGGCCGACGCCGGCGCGACCCACATCATCGTCGGCCATTCCGAGCGCCGCGCCGATTGCGGCGAGACCTCCGTCATCGTCCGCCGCAAGGCTGAGGCCGTCTGGCGGGCAGGGCTGATCGCGATCGTTTGCGTCGGGGAAACGCAAGGCGAGCGCGACGGCGGGCGCACGCTCGATGTGGTCGGCGGCATGCTCAACGATTCGCTGCCGGACGGCGTCACGGCCGACAACACGATCGTCGCCTACGAACCGGTTTGGGCGATCGGCACCGGACGAACGCCGACCGCAGCCGACGTGGCCGAGGTTCATGGCTTCATTCGCGATCGGCTCGCGACGCGCTTCGACAGTGCCTCCGCCGCCATCCGGCTGCTCTACGGCGGCTCGGTCAAGCCATCGAATGCTGCCGAGCTGATGAACGTCGCCAACGTCAACGGCGCGTTGGTCGGCGGCGCAAGCCTCAAGGCCGCCGATTTCCTTGCCATCGCGGCGGCCTGTTCCTAGATGCGACATGCGCGCGCGGGGGTGACAATCCCCCGTGCGATCGTGTAGACACCGCCCGAATTCACCCGCAGCCGACTGATGCCGCCGCTCGCTGGCGCGTCGTGCCTGCGATGGAAGGTTTGAGATGCAGACTGTCGTTATCGTCATTCACCTCATGATCGTGTCGGTCCTGATCGGCGCGGTGCTGCTTCAGAAGTCCGAAGGCGGTGGCCTCGGCGTCGGTGGCGGCGGGGGCGGTGGCTTCATGTCCAGCCGCGGCACGGCCAATTTGTTGACCCGCACCACGGCCATCCTCGCGGTCGGCTTCTTCCTGACAAGTCTGTTGCTGTCCTGGCTGGCGACGCAGAACCGTGCGCCGTCCTCGATCATCATTCCGTCCAACGCGCCGATCACAGCTCCCGGCGCGCCGGCGGCTCCGGTCTCGCCGGGCGGCGGCGGATTGCTCGATTCGCTGCGGCAGTCGGACCAACAGCAGAACCAGGCTCCGGCCGCTCCGCAGGCACCGCGTTCGCAGTAACGCAATGCCGTCATGCGCGGCGGCGTCTTGTGGTCTCGGTTGAGAAGACCTCTCTAAACCGTTGTAGATGTTTATCTTATCACGTCACCCACAGGGCGGCTGATTTTCCGGTGTCGGCCTCGATTCGCTTTTGCGAATCGATCTGTCGGCCTTAAAGGTTAAGCCCCATGGCGCGGTATATCTTCATCACCGGCGGCGTGGTTTCCTCGCTCGGCAAAGGTCTGGCTTCGGCAGCACTCGGTGCGCTGTTGCAGGCGCGTGGCTATACGGTCCGGCTACGAAAGCTCGATCCGTATCTCAATCTCGATCCCGGCACGATGTCGCCGTATCAGCACGGCGAGGTGTTCGTCACCGACGACGGCGCCGAGACCGATCTCGATCTTGGCCATTACGAGCGTTTTACCGGAC
>JANMAN010000589.1:0-11744 GCA_031359885.1 Tardiphaga sp.
TCATCCCCGTTTTGACGTCCGAGCGATATTTGATCGGCGTGCCGTCGGGCTTGTTCGGAAACGCCGCGGTGACGATCGTCTCCTCGTAGCCCTTCTTGCCGGCCGCGCGCTGCTCCGGCGTCAGCGCCGGATTGTTGGAATCCTCGAACCATTTTGCCGCGATCGAAATCGTGAAGTTGTGCGTCATCACGATGCTTTTGTTGTGGAAGGCGACGTTGTTGTCGGGGTCCTTCCACGTCGTCGAGGACGGCGGCGTGCAGCCCTTCACGTACGGATCGGTGTAATCCCGCAGCGCGCCGATCAGCCCCTGCTTGACCTTGGGATCGTCGATCAGCAGCTTTCCGTCGTCGTCGACCAGCTTCACGTCATAGGCATCCATGAACGTGTAGAACGATTGCAACGAGTCGGTGGATTCGACACCCATCGGCATGCCGACGCCGTAAGCCCGCGTGCCGCTCGCCTTGCGATAGGCCGGCTGCACCTTGTCGCACCAGAACGACCAATAGCCCTTCCAGTCGGTGGGAATATCGCTGACCTTGAAGCCCGCCTGCTCCAGCAAATCGCTCCAGATCTGCACATGCATCGACTGCTGCTTCAGCGGAAAGCCGTAATAGGCCTTCTTCTTGGTCTGGCCGTTGAACAGAAACGCCGTCTCGATCGTGTTGGGTGCGAAATTCGATTTGATCGGCGTCAGGATGTCGGTGAGGTCTTCGAGCTTGCCCTCGAACGCCCATTTGCCGGAGGCCTGCACGTCATACGTATCGGCATAGGCCACGTCCGGCGGCGTCCCCGAATCGAGCGCGGCGACCGTCTTCGGGATCATGTCCTGAATGGCATATTGCGACAGTTCGACCTTGATCTTGGTCTTAGCCTCGAACTTCTTTATCGCTTCGAGCAACGCCTCGTCTTCGGATTTGTAGAAACCCTTGCTGAACCAGACCGTGATTTTTTCCTGCGACAACGCAGGCGCCGCTCCGGCCAGCACGCCGATGGTGGTCGCGACCGTCAACGCGACGCTTCTAAGTGTCTTGCCCGACATAGAGTGCTCTCCCGAAGCAGTTGTTTTTTGTGAGCCTACACCTATCCGCACCGCCGTCCAGACAAGACCATGCTGCATTGCGGGCGCAGCCAGCGGCGATTTCGAGACGATCTTGACGAGCGAACACATATCGACATATCTCGATGTATGGATTCAGAACGGGCGATCCTCTCGCTGGCGGCTCTGGCGCAATCGACGCGGCTCGATGCGTATCGCCTGCTGGTGACGCACGAGCCGAACGGACTTGCGGCTGGCGACATCGCCGACACGCTCGCCGTTCCGCAAAACACGATGTCGTCGCATCTGGCGATTCTGACGCGTGCCGGTCTGGTTACGTCGAAACGCAGCGGCCGATCGATCGGCTATCGCGCGGACCTCGCGCATCTCCAGGCCGTCATCACCTTCATGCTGAAAGACTGCTGCGGTGGGCGTCCGGAGATTTGCGCGCCGTTGCTGCAGAGCATTTCGTCGTGTGGCCCTCCGACCAAACCCAAGCGCAAACATGCCCGCGTTTGATCTCCCACGCCGGTTCGTCGCGGAAGCGTTGGGGACCGCTATGTTGGTCGCGACCGTGGTCGGCTCCGGCATCATGGCGGAGAGCCTGACCAAGGACGTCGCGCTGGCTCTCCTCGGCAATACGATCGCGACCGCCGCCATTCTCGTCGTGCTCGTGACCGTGCTGGGGCCAATCTCGGGCGCGCATTTCAATCCGGCGGTGACGCTCGTGTTCGCGCTGAAACGCGAATGCGCGGTGCGAGACGCCGCGCTGTACGTCGTGGCCCAGATCGCCGGCGGCATCGCGGGTGCCATGATCGCCCACGCGATGTTCGATTTGCCGTTGCTGCAAACCTCGCTCAAGATTCGCAGCGGCGGACCGCAATGGTTTGCCGAATTCGTTGCGACGTTCGGTCTCGTCACGACGATCCTGGCCGGGCTCCGCTTCGCCCCCGCGACGATTCCGACATTGGTCGGGCTCTACATCACGGCGGCCTATTGGTTCACGGCCTCGACCTCGTTCGCCAATCCGGCCGTCGCCATCGCGCGCTCGTTCAGCAACTCGTTTTCCGGCATTCGACCGCTGGATGTTCCAGGATTCATCGCGGCGCAGTGTGTCGGAGCGGTCGCCGCGCTGGTGGTGATGCGCTGGTTGCTCCAAGACTCGTCCTCAACACAAGACTCGTCCTCAACAAAAGACACGTCCACAACGCAGGTCCGAACATGACGGTGACGATCTATCACAACCCGGACTGCGGCACGTCGCGCAACACGCTGGCGATGATCCGCGCCAGCGGCGAAACGCCGGTGGTTATCGAGTATCTGAAGACCCCTCCGGACAAGGCGCGCCTGACCGCGCTGCTCGATGCAATGGGTCACACGCCGCGCGCGTTGCTGCGCGAAAAGGGCACGCCCTACGCAGAACTCGGCCTCGACGACCCCAAATGGAGCGATGCGGAGTTGATCGATGTGATGCTCGCACATCCCATCCTCATCAACCGACCGATCGTCGAAACACCGAACGGCACGCGCTTGTGTCGTCCGTCCGAGCGGGTCTTGGAGTTGCTCGATCGTCCTGTCGTCGGCTTCACCAAAGAGGACGGCGAGATTGTCGCGTCGGCCGGGCAACGCGATGCCGGCTGAGCTTCCGAATATCGACAGCGACACATTCGCCATTCCAGAAACGCCACGGCTGCACGTGTCGCCATCGTCGCATCGGCCGCGCATTCTGTTGCTCTATGGATCATTGCGCGAACGATCGTTCAGCCGATTGCTGACGGAGGAAGCCGCGCGTCTGCTCGAAGCCTTCGGCGCCGAAACCAAAGTCTTCGATCCGTCGGGGCTTCCGCTGCCGGACGATGCGCCAGCCGATCATCCGAAGGTGCAGGAACTTCGGGCGCTGTCCGCGTGGTCGGAGGGACAGGTCTGGTCGAGCCCGGAACGGCACGGCGCGATGACGGGAATCATGAAAGCTCAAATCGACTGGATCCCCTTGACGATCGGTGCCGTGCGGCCGACCCAGGGCAAGACACTGGCTGTTATGCAGGTCAGCGGCGGGTCGCAGTCGTTCAACGCGGTCAATCAGCTTCGCGTTCTCGGCCGCTGGATGCGGATGATCACGATCCCGAACCAGTCGTCGGTTGCCAAGGCCTACGAACAATTCGACGAGGCAGGCCGCATGAAACCGTCATTCTACTACGACCGCGTCGTCGACGTGATGGAAGAACTGGTGAAGTTCACGCTGCTGACGCGCGATGCATCGGGCTATCTGACGGATCGCTATAGCGAACGCAGAGAAGCTGCTTCGGCAGCATCGTAGCGTGTCGCGCAAGAGGCGCATTGAACCGCGAGACGTTTCTCCATATCTAGGCCTTCGAGTTTATTCTGCTTCAAGGCCACCCATCATGATCGACGCCGCCATCAAGGCGCTTGCGCAAATTCTGTCGCCGCCGATGCGTGCGATTTTGTGGAAAGCGATCGGATTGGCGCTGGTGCTGATCGTGGCGCTCGCGGTCGGTCTGCAACGCCTGCTGTCGTGGCTGGCGACGTCCGGCGTCGCATGGGCCGAGGCGGCGCTCGGGCCCGGTTTCGATACGCCGCTCAATGTCCTGTCGTGGATCGTCTCGATCGCCGCGGGTTTGGGCGTGGTGGTCGGCGCGATCTTTCTGATGCCGGCGATCACATCGTTGATCGCGAGCGTGTTCGTCGACGACGTCGCCGAACATGTCGAGCGCAAACATTATCCGCACGACACGCCGGGGACGGCGCTGCCGCTGGTGATCGCCACGACCGAGGGCGTCAAGACGGCGCTGCTGACGATCGTGGTTTATCTCGTCGCATTGCCGTTCCTGCTGTTCGCGGGCGCGGGCTTCATCATCTTTTTCATCGCGACGGCATGGCTGCTCGGCCGCGAATATTTCGAACTCGCAGCAATGCGGTTTCGTCCGGTCGCCGAGGCCAAGGCGATGCGCAAGGACCACGCGACAACGGTGTTCGTCGCAGGATTGTTCATCGCCGCCTTCGTGTCGATCCCGATCGTCAACCTCGCGACGCCGTTGTTCGCGATGGCGATGATGGTTCACATGCACAAGCGATTGAGCGGGAAACTGCCGGCATCCTGAGGCGTGTTCGGCATCTCACGATGAGGTTGCATGCGTTGCTGCCGTCTCACACCACCACCACCGTCAGCAGCACGCCGTCGGCCGAGATGATCCGAACGCGGCTGCCGGCGGGCACATCCGGTCCGCGGACGCGCCAGATCGTGTCGTCGATCCGCACCGTGCCGTCGCCCTCGACGATCGGCTTCTCCAATGTGAATTCACGGCCGACCAGCGCATCGGTGCGCCTGTTCAAAAACGGATTGCTGTCGCTCGCGCTCGTGCGATGCCGCGCGACGCGCCGCCACAGCGGCACGGCCGCCGCTGTGAAGAACGCGAACGCAAGAATCTGCACTTGCCATGGCGGATCGATCACGAACGCGAGCAGGCCCGCCAACAACGCGGCGAGCCCGAGCCAAAACATGAAGACGCCCGGCGCGAGCAATTCGAGAATCATCAACGCGAGACCGAAGATCAGCCAATTCCATGCGCCGAGCGATGCGAACAGAGGCGACATCGCGATTTACTCCGCGCGCGGCACGGAGCCGGCCGGCGGCACCGACGAGCGCCGCATGGATGCCTGCGCCGTCGCCGCTGTTTCGCCGAACGTCGCCTTGGCGATTTCGCCGATACCGGCGAGCGAGCCGAGCACGTTCATCGCTTCGATCGGCAGCATGATGATTTTCTGGTTCGGCGAATCCGCGATCTGCCCGAACGCCTTGATGTATTTGTCGGCGATAAAATAATTCAGCGCGGCGACATCGCCCTTTGCGATCGCCTCGCTCACCATCTGCGTCGCTTTGGCTTCCGCCTCGGCGGATCGCTCGCGCGCCTCGGCGTCGCGGAACGCAGCTTCGCGGCGGCCTTCTGCTTGCAAGATCTGGCCCTGCTTCGCGCCCTCCGCGCGCAGGATTTCGGATTGCCGCTGACCTTCGGCTTGCAGGATATCCGCGCGTTTGACGCGTTCGGCTTTCATCTGCCGACCCATCGCTTCCACCAGATCGGCCGGCGGCACGATGTCCTTGATCTCGATCCGGTTGACCTTGAGGCCCCACGGCGACACCGCCGCGTCGACGACGCGCAGCAAGCGCTCGTTGATCTCGTCGCGATGCGACAGCACCTGATCGAGGTCCATCGCACCCATGACCGAACGAATGTTGGTCATCGTCAGCACGATGATCGCCTGGTTCAAATCCGAGACCTCGTAGCTCGCCTTCGCGGCGTTAAACACCTGATAGAATGCGACGCCGTCGACCGTGACGGTCGCGTTGTCCTTGGTGATGACCTCCTGCTCGGGGATCGAAATCACCTGCTCCATCATGTTGATCTTGCGCCCGACGCGATCGAAATAGGGAATGATGAGATTAAGGCCCGGTGCGAGCGTGCGGGTGTATTTGCCGAACCGCTCGATGGTCCAGTCGTAGCCTTGAGGGACCGTCTTCACGCCGGCGAACAGCGTCAGCACGATCAGCAATACGACGGCGATCGCGAAAATATCGAACCCGGTCATCGAGCAGTCCCCACTTCAAAACGATTGTCATCTACTAACACGAAAAAAGGGCGGACAGCGTGTCGCTGTCCGCCCTTTAGGACGTGATCCGGGTGCAATCGGTTCAGTGCATCGCGATCAGGAATTGCCCGGATTGAAATCGTCGCCTGCGGTCGCGGGTGCCGGCGCGCCATCGACGCGCGGCGCATGCGGACGGCGGCGGCGACGCGGCGGAAAGCGCTCGCCGGCGGCAGCCGGTCCATCACCATCAAATGGCGCGGCGCTCACCTGCGGCTGCGGGCCGGTGATGAACGACGGCAGGCGATCGACGCCGGCATCAGCCATAGGCACCGCCGGCTGGCTCTGCGGCTGCGGCGGCTGATATTGCGGGCGCTGCTCGCGCGGCTGATGTTCGCGTTGTTCGCGCGGTTGATGCTCGCGCTGCTCGCGTGGCTGATGTTCGCGCGGTTGGTGCTCGCGCTGTTCGCGCGGCTGATAGGCCTGCTGCTCGCGCGGCGCGAACGACGGCTGCTGCTGTTGTTGCGGAGGCTGCTGCTGCTGCGACGGCGCAAAACCCGGCTCGGCGCCGAAGTTGGAGTAATTCTCGCTTTCGTCTTCGCCGCTATTGTCGTCCGATGGCATCTCGTTGTCGGTGCGTTGCTGCGGCTGATTCTGACGAAACTGCTCTTGCGCCGCGGCGATCAGGCGGAAGTAGTGCTCGGCGTGCTGATAGTAATTCTCGGACGCGACCGGGTCGCCCGACGACCGCGCATCGCGCGCGAGCTGCACGTATTTTTCGGCGACATGCGAGGCCGTGCCGCGAATCTTGATGTCGGGGCCGTTGGATTCGAACACCCGCGTCATGGGGTTCTGGCCGCGCCGGTTGTTGTTGTTATTATTATTGTTGCTGCTGTGGCTGTTGTTGTTATTGCGGTTACGCAGCCGCTTATTGTTGTTGTTATTCTGACCGTTTCTCATGTCTCGCCTTTATAACCGATCCAATAGTGTCGATCGCAGCTTGGGTTCGTCGTCAGGATGTATGGTTCGTCGAAGATCGAATGGTCGTTAAGATCGTGGCTCGAACGTCCGACGCGACGCCTTACGATAGAAGCGTAACTGCACTTGATTTGACGGCGTGTCCGGATCGACGGCGCGTATCGCTGCCATGTCGTCTCGACAACCTGCCGATCGGCCCGCCGCAGCGAACCTAACCCGTTTTCGTGGCGGCCTTATCGTGTGCGTGAATGTTCAAAGCGCTATACGAGGCTTTCGTTCGCTTTTGCAGTCTCGGTTGCGCGGCTTGATCAGCCACTGCGAACCCGTCGACCTGCCTGTTGGAGCCTTTCACTCGGGAGGGTCTCTCTTCGCGAGAACTCCGGACTGCACCCAAAACACGGGAGCCGGCGACCCTGAACCGATGCTGTGATCGGAAGGTAATCGCTCCATCGGGATATTCCAAGCGGTTTTTTTGGGCCGTACCAGGCTCAAATCGGGCCGATTCAGGTCTTGCGGCCCGAGATGGCGCGCGGGATGCCGGCGAGGTCGCGCCCCGGTGGCGCGGCCTGCGACAGACCGGATGCGGCCAGCAACCCCTGCACGGCGGTGCTTTGATCGTGCCCGACTTCGACGACCACGACGCCGCCGGGTTTCAGCAGACGCGCGCAGTCTCGCGCAATGATGCGATACGCATCGAGGCCATCGACGCCGCCGTCAAGCGCGCACAACGGATCGTGATCGCGGACATCTTTATCAAGAGCCGCAATCTCGGCCGAGCGAATGTAGGGCGGGTTCGACACGATCAGATCGAAACCGCCGGTCAAAGCCGCCCCGTAGTCGCAGGCGACGAAACCAGCGCTATCGACGAGACCGAGCTCGCCGGCGTTACGCATGGCGGTTCGCAGCGCATCGAGACTGATGTCGGTGCCGACGCCGATCGCGCGCGGACATTCGGACAACAACGCCAGCAGAATTGCGCCGGAGCCGGTGCCGAGATCGGCGACGGCGAGGCTTTCGGTTTTGTCGATCAACGCCAACGCCGTCTCGACGACGGTTTCGGTATCCGGCCGAGGCACCAGCGTGTCGCGCGATAGCCGCAGCGGCAGCCCCCAAAATTCTTTCATCCCGATGATGCGCGCGACCGGCTCATGAGCCAGACGGCGCACGGCAAAAGCTTCGAGCTGATTCGCGTCGTCGTCCGTTAGTCTGCGTGTCGACTGCGCAACAAGACCTGTCAAATCGAGACCGAGCACATCGCCGATCAACAGCCGCGCATCCAGCTCCGGCGTCTCGATATCCGCCGCCGCGAAACGCGCGGTCAGCGCGCGGCGAGTCTGTTCGATGGTCGGACCGTTGCCGGTCACATGCCCTCGGCCGCGAGCTGCGCGGCTTGATGCTCCGTCGTCAGCGCATCCACGAGTTCGTGCAAGCTCTCGCCCGCGATCACCTGCGGCAACTTGTAGAGCGTCAGATTGATCCGGTGATCGGTCACGCGGCCTTGCGGAAAATTATAGGTCCGAATGCGCTCCGAGCGATCGCCCGAACCGACCTTCTCCTTGCGCTCGGCCGAGCGCACCGCATCGATGCGTTGCTGTTCGGCGTCGTAGATACGCGAGCGCAAAATGTTCATCGCCGACGCGCGGTTCTTATGCTGCGAGCGTGAGTCCTGCATCATCACGACGATCCCGGTCGGGATGTGCGTGATGCGAATCGCGGACTCGGTTTTGTTGACGTGCTGGCCGCCCGCCCCTTGCGCGCGCATCGTGTCGATCCGCAGATCGTCCTGCTTGATGTCCACATCGACATCCTCGACTTCGGGCAGCACCGCCACCGTCGCCGCCGACGTGTGAATGCGGCCTTGGGTTTCGGTGTCGGGCACGCGCTGCACGCGGTGCACGCCGGATTCGAATTTCAGTTTCGCAAACGCGCCGCGACCCTGGACCTCGGCGATGATTTCCTTGTAGCCGCCCATCGAGCCTTCGCTCGCCGAAATCACTTCGACTTTCCAGCCGAGCAAGGCGGCGAAGCGCTCATACATCCGAAACAGATCGCCGGCGAACAACGACGCCTCGTCACCGCCGGTACCGGCACGAATTTCGAGCACGACGTTGCGCTCGTCCATCGCGTCCTTCGGCAGCAACGCCACGCGGATGTCCTGCGCCAAACTTTCGCGCCGCGCATCGAGGTCGTCGCGTTCGGCTTCCGCCATCGCCCGCATCTCGGCATCGACGGAGGCATCCGCGATCAGCGCATCGACGTCGGCGATTTCGGACACGGTCGCGCGATAGGCTTTCACGGCCTCAATGATCGGATTGAGTTCGGCGAGTTCGCGCGACTTGCGGACGAAACTTTCCGCACCGAGCTGCGACTGCAATTCGGATTCGAGCGACGCATGGCGCGCCAGGAGGACATCGAGTTTTGATTCGGGGAGCATGGCAAGACATCTCGGAAAGCATCATTGGGCGGGTAGCGTCAGCGAGCCTCGCTACAACGCCAGCCCCTCGGCTTCCGCGAACTGCGTCAGCGCCTGCCGGATCGAGACGCTACCGGCCGGCGCATCGAGCAGCGATGCCAGCAAGGTCTCGGCTTTCCCGACGTCGAGATCGAGGATCATCGCCTTCACGGGACCATGCGCGGTCGCCGACAGCGACAGCGAACGATAGCCCATCGCCAGCAACGCCAACGCGCCCAATGGCTGCGACGCCATCTCGCCGCATAGCGAGGCTGCGCGTTTCGCAAGCTTCGCTTTTTGCACGATCTCGCGCAGCGCGCGCAGGATCGGCGCCGACAGCGTGTCGAACCGCTCCGAGACTTTCGCATTGCCGCGATCGACGGCGAACAGAAACTGAAACAGATCGTTCGAGCCGACCGAAACGAAGTCGACCTTCTTGAACAATTCGTCGAGCTGATACAGTAGCGCCGGCACCTCGATCATGGTGCCGACATCGATCCGCTCCGGCAGCGCATGGCCGTGCTGGCGCAGATAGGTCAGCTCGCGCTCGATGATCGCCTTGGCCTGATCGAATTCCGCGACCTCCGAAATCATCGGAAACATGATCTTGAGCGCGCGGCCGCCGCCGGCGCGGAGCAGCGCCCGAATTTGGCCGCGCAGCAATCCCGGCCGGTCGAGGCCGAGCCGGATCGCGCGCCAGCCGAGCGCGGGATTTTCCTCGACCACCGTGTCCATGTAGGGCAGCGCCTTGTCGCCGCCGATATCCAGCGTGCGGAACGTCACCGGCTTGGAGCCTGCGGCATCCAGCACCGCGCGATACAGCGCGAGTTGATCAGACGAGCGCGGCAGGCTCTGCCCGACCATGAACTGCAATTCGGTGCGGAACAGCCCGATCCCGGCGCTGCCGGTATCGTCGATATGCGGCAGGTCGATGATGAGACCGGCGTTGATCATCAGCTCGACCGGCTGGCCATCCTTGGTCACGCACGGCCTGTCGCGCAACGCCGAATATTGTGCCTGCCGCCGCGCGCGAAACCGCACGCGCTCGGCATAGGCCTGCTCGATTTCCGCCGATGGCCGAATGTAGATCGAGCCCGACGTGCCGTCGACGATAATGGCGTCGCCGGGGTCGGCGATGCCCGGCGCGTTTGGCACTTCGCCGATCGCGGGAATGCCGAGCGCACGCGCCACGATCGAGACGTGCGAATTGGCGGTGCCTTCCTCTAGGACAAGGCCGCGTAGTTTCTTGCGATCGTAATCGAGCAGCGCCGCCGGCCCCATCGCACGTGCGATCAGGATCGCATTGTCCGGCATCTGTTCGCGAGACGGCGCGTGATCCTGACCGACGAGCTGGCGCATCAGGCGATGCCCGAGGTCTTCGAGATCGTGCAACCGGTCGCGCAGATACGGATCGGTCGAGCGCAGCATGCGCGCGCGCGTATCCGACTGCACGCGCTCGACGGCGGCTTCGGCCGTCAGCCCCGTCGCGACGGCTTCATGCAATTTGTGCGACCAGCCATGGTCGTTGGCGAACATGCGATAGGCTTCGAGAACGTCGCGATGCTCGCCGCCATCGGCGACGTCGCCGCGCTCGAGCATGCGATCGAGATCGGCGCGCAACTTGGCGAGCGCCGTGTCGAGGCGCTTCAATTCCTTCGGCAGATCTTCGGCAATGTAATTGGTGATGGTCACGCGCGGCTCGTGCAGCACCACGTGACCGAGCGCGATGCCTTCGGACAGGATCGCACCCTGCTTGTGGACGGTCTGCCGCGCCGCCGGCTCCGCGCCAGGCTGTGCCAAGGCGGACAGCTCGCCCGATGCGATCATTTCGGCGAGCACCATCGCCGTCGTCTGCAACGCTTCGACTTCTTCCTCGACATAGGTGCGCTTGGCGCGGTTCTGCACCACCAGCACGCCGAGCGTATTGCCGGCGCGCAAGATCGGCACGCCGAGGAACGAATGGTAGATTTCTTCGCCGGTTTCCGGGCGGAACGAGAACGCCGGATGGCTTTGCGCGTCGTTGAGATTCAGCGGCGTCGCCTCGCTCGACACGAGACCGACGAGGCCTTCATGCGCGCTCAAGACCGTCTGATGGACGGCGTCGCGGTTGAGGCCTTCGGTGGCGTAGAGTTCGAGGGTGTTATCGACGCGCAGCACATAGGTCGAGCAGACCTCCGCCACCATATTGGCGGCGATCAGGACCACGATCTTGTCGAGGCGCTCCTGCGCGCTGACTTGCTCCGCCATCACTTCGCGGAGCCGTCTCAACAAGACGCGGGGGCCGCCCGACGCGCTCCGCATTCCCCCTCATCCTTCGCTGCACTTCGACACCGGCCGCTCGTGGCCGATGCTCGGATCCTCAATGATCTGTCTTTATACAACCCGACGTAGCATGACGCGGGACATGGTCAAACCGGCCGACCTGTCGAGGCCGTATAGCCAATCGAGACCGATTTTGCCAAGCAAAACGCCTGCCACGGGGGCGAACATCCGCTATCGCGTGCTCAAGGCTTAAATAAGAGAAAAAATCTCTCGACGGCTCGGCGCTTTTCACCCGGCTTTGCGGGCCGGGACCGCCGCACCGAGCTTTCGAATCTTGCGCAAATCGGCGTTGAGCCGCGTCTGCCATCCGGCACCCGTGGCGCGATACGAATCCAGCACGTCGGAATCGAGCCG
>JANMAN010000594.1:0-14092 GCA_031359885.1 Tardiphaga sp.
CGACACAGCTCGGCCGACCTTGTTGCTGCCGCTCCAACTCCGCCACCAGCAGACGTATCCGGTCGGTTGTCAGGATATCAAACCCCTCTTTGATGAGGCCTTTATACCGGGCGATCTTGCGCGCCCGATCATCGCATTCACTGCACATCGTTGTGCTCGCTCCTTCGACACGAATCGATAGAATCACGAGCGACGGAAGGCGTCGGGTCGGTAGTCGACACAAAGCCGATAAGCGACCGTCTTGTGCAAGAACGAACGATGAACTGATCGCCGGGATCGAGCGATACCGACATCGATATCCCGTTCGTTGAACGCGACGATCTCGCTCGCGCCGGCGGTGCGGGCGCAACGAACGTTCATATGAAATAAAAATGGGAATGGTCGGGGCACAAGGATTCGAACCTTGGACCTGCAGTACCCAAAACTGCCGCGCTACCAGGCTGCGCTATACCCCGACGGTGCCGTGTCGTTACACGCTCGCTGCCGGGACGGCAAGGCAAGCGTCCAATCGCGCGTGACTATTTGGCGTTGAACAGCGGATGGGCCACGCGGTCGCCGGCGGCGATGCCGTATTTGCGGGCCGTGCCGCCGATCACTTCGAGCACGCCTTTGGCGGGGCCGCCCGACGCGATGATCTTGGTCGATTGCGGCTCGGTATTCTCCGCAATGCGCAGGATGCGGCCATCGGCGCGGATGAAGATCATATCCAGCGGAATGAACGTGTTCTTCATCCACATCGAGATCGGCTGCTCCGGCGAGAAATCGAACAGCATGCCGCGACCGTCCGCCAGCTCCTTGCGATACATCAACCCGGTGGTCTTCTGCTCCTCCGTGCGCGCCATCTCGACCGCGAACATCTGCACGCCTGATTTCGTGACGATCTCCAGCGGTTCGGTTTCGGCGGCGGACGCGCCGTGTCCGACAATCGCAAACGACAAAGCCGCGACCAAGCACACAGTCGCGGCGTTTAAATATCTTGAAAGACGCATGACGGATCGATCCGCTTCAGATTGCAGGCAATGGCTGCCCGCCAAATCTTAGCCGCAGCATCATGGCGAATACCAGACGACGCGCATCGACGCGTCGCACTTTCTGGTGTTTGGGAATTTTGAAGACCAATCAGTGCGACGACAGGCCTGGCGTCCCGCTTTCGGGCTGAATTTCCGCCGCCATCATGCCCTTCGATCCGGGCCCGAAACGCACCAGCACATACTGACCGGGGCGCAGTTCGGTCATGCCGAAGCGGCGCAGCGTTTCCATATGCACGAAGATGTCCGGCGTCCCCTCGCCGCAGCTCAGGAATCCGAAGCCGCGCAGCCGGTTGAACCATTTGACCTGCGCGCGCTCCAGTCCGCTCGTCGGCGTCACGTTGACATGGGTGCGGGGCGGCAGCATTTGCGCCGGATGGATCGCGGTGGACTCGTCCATCGAGACGACCCGAAAGGCCTGATAGCCCTTGGCGCGCTGCACGCATTCGCAAACGATCCGCGCGCCCTCATAAGCCGTCTGGTAGCCGTCGCGACGCAGCACCGTGACGTGCAAAAGCACATCCTGCTTGCCGTCGTCCGGAATGATGAAGCCGTAGCCTTTCGAGGCGTCGAACCATTTGATGACGCCGGAGACTTCGACAAGATTGGCTGCGGCATCGTCCAACCCGGCGAAAGGGTCGAGACCACCGTCGCGGTTGAAGTCGCGATCGGATGAGCCGGATAGACCACGGTCGCTTTCGAGACGGTCGCCGCCGACTGACGCGTGCCCGAACCGCTTGGACTCAAAACCGTCCGACCCCATGACCCCGGATCCCAAATTCTGCCGCCGAAATCGCGCGCGATCCCGTCGTCTACGCCTGCCCCACAATGAGGATTTGCGCTGGCGCGGCGCGAATCTCACGAATCAAAAGATAACATTTGCGCAATGCACGCATAGATAAAAAAGCGGTCAACGCGCCGCTATGAACAATCTTAAGGAGCAGAGAATCATTTTTGCATCAGTCGCCGGTGCAAAAGATCCAAAAGATCAAAGCAATGTCAGTTACCGACGAACGGTGACAGCGTCTCACCGATATCATGCCGTATCACCAGATCGGCGAGATCGTCCTGATCGGTCGGCTCGTTGTTGATGATCACGAGCCGGGCACCGTTGCTTTTGGCGAGTTGCGGAAATCCCGCCGCCGGCCACACCACGAGCGACGATCCGATCGCGATGAACAAGTCGCACGTTTGCGCGAGTTCGGCGGCGCGGCGCATCTGCGCTTCCGGCATTGCCTGACCGAATGAAATCGTGGCGGTCTTCACAGGCTCATCGCAAGCGGCACAATCCGGGGCGTGCCCCGTCGCGTCGAAGCGCGCTTTGACCCACGCCAGATCGTAGACTTCTTCGCACGCGATGCAGCGCGCGAAGGTCGTATTGCCGTGCAATTCCACCACGTCGTCGGCTGCAAACCCGGAGGCCTGATGGAGATTGTCGATGTTCTGCGTAATGATCGCCGGGATTTTGCCGGCGCGGTACAGCGACGCGAGGGCGCGATGTCCCCGGCCCGGTTTTGCCGTGGCGAAAGTCTCGTCCATCGCGAAACGCCTTCGCCAAGCTTCGTCGCGCGCATCTTGGCTGGCGACGAATTCATCGAACGGAATCGGGCGGTTCTTGGCCCACAACCCGCCGGGCGAGCGGAAATCGGGAATGCCGGTCTCGGTGGAGATGCCTGCGCCGGTGAACGGGACGATGACGGAGGATTCGGCGATCATGTCGCCAAGCCTGTCGATGCCGCTGCGAAGATCCGATGCGATCATGGTTCGACCGAGCGCCTCACCTGTTCGCGGCGTTACAATGGACGGCTTAGGTCAAAGCCATCACCGGCAGCTTTATGCGTCTAGAAGACCGCGCGGCGGCAAGACTGCCGCCGCATCATAGTCAGAACTATTCGGGTTTAGCTTTGCGCTTCTTGGCGGTCTTGGCTTTGGCCGGCTTGGGGTTTGCAGCACCCGCAATCAAAAAGTCTTCGCGCTTCTTACCGGCCTTCAATTCGGCTGCGAGCCAACCTGCGACGCCGCCGCGACCGCTCCAGGTCTCGCCGGTTTTCGGATGTCGATATTTCGCGGCGACTTTCGAGCCTTTGATACGGCTGACGCGCCCGGAGCCGGATGTCGTGCCGCCGATCTCGGCAAGCTGCGCCTGCAGTTCCGAACGTCGCGATTGCAGCATGACGTCAATGTCCGCACGCATGGCAAGTAGCTGAGGAACGGAAAGACTTTTAAGATTGGCCGACGGCATATGTAGCTCCGTGAAAAAATGACTTTGCAATGGCTGTATAAAGGCCTTTGCCTTGCTATCACAGCACGCCCGAGTTGAAACTAGTAAATTTCACGCCAACGCTTTGAGCAGCTCCATAAGCTAAATCGCGCCCTGCGTTGGGGTTTTATTCACCATATCGTCCGGATCGCACGTGACGCGAACGCACGACGGCTTTCATTAGCGACGTCTAAAGGCAAAAAGCCGTGGTTTCGTAGGCCTTTCGGGACATCTTGTATTGACGCCCCATCGCGTTTTGCACAATGTGGCAGTATGGGGACAAACCTATGACGTCATGGATGAAAGAACGCGACCGGCTGCTGGAGCAGACTTTGGCTTTCGTGCAGGGCGTCGCCGCGCAACGGCCTATTCAGGTTGCCGTATCCGACCCTCATGTCGGAGAGATTGCCGTCGCGGTTGAGTCGCCGGCAGCGCAGACCGTCGCGACAGAGCCCCTCGCAACAGACTTGCCCAATTACGAACCCGACGTTTTGAAGAACGATATCGCATGTGACGCGATCGATCCTCCTGCGCCGATCGACTCCGAACCACCCGCGCCGCCGCCGATCGCCGTGTCCGACGCAGCGTCGTCGGAGACCGATATGCTGATCTCGCTGATGGCCCTGTCGCAATCGACCGAGCGACCGGCACCAAAGTCGGTATCCGTCGCGGCGAAACCGCTCCGTCCACCGCAAAGCAAACCGCCCATCGAACTGGGATTGCCCGAACGCGACGTCATCGCGCAGCGTGTCGCTCGCTTTCGCGCCGCACAGCAAAAGATCATTCAGGACCGCGACGACAATTACGCGCGGGTTCAGGCGAAAATCCGTTCGACGCTCGGCAAGACTCCATCGGTCTGAGGATCGTCGCGCTCCCACGCATCGTCGCTCGATAGCCTCATTGTGCGGCGCTTTATTTTGCCGCGATGTTGCGTCGATGGCCGGCATGTCATAGCTGCAAGCAGCCGACATCACTTCATAACCGGAGACCTCAATGCGTTATCTGCACACCATGCTGCGCGTTCGCAATCTCGACGCGGCACTGAAGTTCTACGCCGACGCGCTCGGCCTCAAAGAAGTCCGTCGCGTCGACAACGACAAAGCCAAGTTCACGCTAGTGTTCTTATGCGCCGCTGACGACGAAAGCCTTCACAAGGCTTCGCCCGGTCGCGGGGCGCCGCTGGTCGAACTGACGTATAATTGGGACGAAGAAAAGTACGGCGAGGATCGCTACTTCGGTCACCTGGCCTATGAGGTCGACGATATCTACGCGACCTGCGATCGCCTGATGAAACTCGGCATCACCATCAACCGTCCGCCCCGCGATGGCCAGATGGCGTTCGTTCGCTCGCCCGATCTGCATTCGATCGAACTGCTGCAAAAGGGCGATGCGCTGCCGCCGCAGGAGCCCTGGTCGTCGATGCAGAACACCGGCCACTGGTAGTCGTCCGAAGCGTCCCTGCCGTGGAACCCATCGCGGGGGTTGGCGTTCACATCCCGACATTGATTCAAAGGGAGGCTGACATGGGTAAGGGACTTCTTCTGTGGCTGATCGGCGTGCCGATTCCGGTTATCTTGCTGCTATGGCTGTTCTTCGGGCGCTAGTCCGACGTCAGCGATTCAAGAAACAGGCTCCGCATCTTGCGGGGCCTGTTTTCTTTTGTGCTAAGCGTGGCGAAAGTCACAAAGAGCCATAGCCATGCATGCTCCAGCGAATGTCACGATTTGGGGCCGCGCGAATTCGGTCAACGTACAGAAAGTGCTCTGGTGCGCGCACGAAATCGATCTCATTATCACGCGCGTCGATGCCGGCATGGCGTTCGGCCACAACGATCAGCCGCATTATCTCAAGATGAATCCGAACGGCCGCATCCCCACGCTGGTCGAAGGCAATTTCGTGCTGTGGGAAAGCAACGCGATCATGCGGTATCTCGTGCTCGCGCACGGCCATGGCAGCGGCGCGTCGTTGTATCCGTCCGAGCCGAAGCTGCGCGCCGGCATCGAACGCTGGCTCGATTGGACGCTGTCGAGTTTGCAGCCGGCCGAACGGCCGATGTTCTGGGGCCTCGTCCGCACGCCGCCCGCCGAGCGCGACATGTCGGCGATCCAGCGCGACACCGACATCGTCGCGAAGCTGTGGTGCATGGTCGATGCGCAGCTCGAAGGGCGCGACGTGTTGGAAGGCGATACGTTTTCGCTGGCCGATTTGGCGATCGCGACTTATGCGCGGCGCTGGTTCGGCGTCGAAGGCGTCGAGAAACCGAAACTCGCCAATCTCTCGCGCTGGTATGACGGCATTCGCGCGCGAGCTGGTTTTGTCTCCATCGTCGCGCCGCCGTTGTCCTAACCATTTTGTTTGCGACGGGTCGACGTTCGCCGTCATTCCGATGAATGCGCTGTTGGTCAGCGGAGCGGGCCAGATGGCGAACGCTCTATTTCATCCCGCGCTCGACGAACAAAATGACGGCGATGATCGCCAACGTGATCGCTGCGATTGTGAGGCGACGCGCCCAGCTCAAGTCGCGGCCGAGCCACCACAGCAGCGCACATCCCATCAGCATCGGCACGATGATCTCAGGCGTCACAGCGACCTCGTCGGCTCACCGCCTGCCCCCGACGCTGCCGCCGACACCAACTCCGACGCTGCCACCGATCTGAATGCAGGTATCGGAGCCATCGATCCGCGCAAAACCAGGCCCGAACTGCGCGCAAGGATTGGACGACGGACGCTGAACCTTCGGCCTGTAAACGTCTGGATTGCCGCGCGGCAGCCGCCTGTCGGCCGGCTCCGCGTGCGCGGCGCCAGGCAACACGATCCATCCTGTCAAAAATATCAGCAGAATCGCCCGCATGCGACGATCAGATCATGCGCCGCTGAATTTGACACCCAGCGTTTTGCCGCGTCGCCAAATCACGTCGCACGACCGGGCGCTGCGGCCGTCGCGCGAGAAGCCGAGTTTGATCTTGTTGGAGACCGACGTCGGATCTTCGACCGTGAGCTTTGCACCGGAGGCCGACAGGTCGAGCACCTGGCACGGCCGCGCGGCGAATCCGCCGTCGAGCGTGATCCAGCCGGCTTGCTGCACCGACCGGCGAGCATCACGCTTTTTGACGTTCGCCATGGCAGGTCTCCGACTCCTACGGCTTGGCAACAGGCCAGCCGCTACTTTCCGGTTCCACCGTAGGCGGTCGAGTCTTTCAGAAGCATTGCGATCCAGCCGTAGCGATCCGAAAACCGCAATGAATTAAGGTCGTTTGGAAGACTTTCAGAGAAAAATGGTGCTCCCTAGCGGAATCGAACCGCTCTCTCCACCGTGAAAGGGTGGCGTCCTAACCGATAGACGAAGGGAGCCAACGTCGGCGTAGCCGTCCGTTGCAAACTGTCAGGAAGCCGAACCATGCCCGGCCACCATCAGCGCGCGAACCTATAATGACGTTTGTCGCAGTGGGCAAGCGGCGCGGCGCACGATCCAAACACGCATCAACAGCCGCGGCAGATTCCCTTGATCTTGCTGTCGAGAACCGCATCCTGACGCGCGTTTTCAGTCTCTTGGGACTGCCGGGTTTCCTGCGGCGGCGGCAGATCGGCTGCGCGCGGCTGGCGATGGCCGACCGGCGCTTGCGGCAACGGGCGATCGTCCGCCCGCGCCGGCGGTTGTCCGGTGAGATTCGGCGGTGGAATGACGCCCGATTGCGCCGAAGCCGCCTTGCAGCCTGCGATCAAAAGGCCGACCCCGATCATCCATGCCTGTCGCATTGTATCCTCCACCGCCACGCGTTTGAGTTGTCGCGTCACCGGTAAAACTGGACAGATTTTCGATGGTTCCGCAAGCGCGCCGCGAAAGTCTTGCTGTTTACCGCGGCGGATACAAATGTACGTCGCCACAATAATCCGTGACCCGATGGGAATCCGGTTCGGCGCCTGGCGCGAAATCTGGCGCGAGATAATGCGGGCCGACCGGAGCCTTGCCGAAACCGCCGGGAATATCGAGCACGTAATCCGGCTGGCACAGTCCCGAGACGCGGCCGCGCAGTGCTGCGATCAACGCCTGCCCCGTCGTGATGGTCGTCCGCAGATGCGCGGTGCCGGGCGCAAGATCGCCATGGTGCAGATAATACGGCTTGATCCGGCATTCGACGAAGCCGCGCATCAGCGCCGTGAGCGTGGCGATGTCGTCGTTGACGCCGCGCAACAGCACCGACTGGCTGACCATCGGAATGCCTGCATCGACGATCGCTGCGCAAGCCGCGCGGGCCTGCGGCGTCAATTCGCGCGGATGATTGGCGTGCAGCGCCAGCCATGTCGTCGCGCCTGTGACGCGCAAGGCGGAAACAAGTTCGGGCGTCACGCGCGCGGGATCGGCCACGGGAATGCGGGTGTGGATGCGAATGATCTTGACGTGATCGATCGCGGCGAGGTCGCGCATGATCTCAGCCAGCCGGCGCGGCGACAGCATCAACGGATCGCCGCCGGTGAGGATCACCTCCCAGACCTCGTCATGCGCGCGGATGTAATCCAGCGCTTGCGCATAAGCCTCAGCGGACAGCGAATTGTCCTTGCCCGGTCCGACCATCTCGCGGCGAAAACAAAATCGACAATACACCGCGCAGACATGCACCAGCTTGAACAGCACGCGATCGGGATAACGATGCACGATACCGTCCACGGGCGAATGCGTGTGATCCCCGATGGGATCGGCGCGCTCCTCGGGCTGCGTGAGAAGCTCCTGCGCGCTTGGAATATATTGTCGTGCGATCGGGTCATTCGGATCGTCACGGTCGATCAGCGCGGCGACGGCCGGCGTCACCGCGACCGCATAGCGGGCCGCCACAGCGTCCAGCGCAGGCCGTTCGCTCGCAGACGCATAGCCCTGCGAGACGAGCTCATCCACGCGGCGTATCGTCGATGCGGTGCTCATGCCGGCGGCGTCCATACGACCTGATCGATCCGGGTGGCGCCCGCCGCCAGCATCACGAGCCGGTCGAAACCGAGCGCCACGCCGCTTGCTGCGGGCATCGCGGCGACGGCCGCGAGGAAATCCTCGTCGAGCGGATAGCGTTCGCCATAGCGGCGTTCTTTCTCGTCCATCGCCGCCGTGAAGCGCGCGCGCTGTTCGTCGGCATCGGTCAGTTCGCCGAAGCCGTTGGCGAGTTCGACGCCGCAGGCATAGACCTCGAACCGTTCGGCGGTGCGCGGATCGTCGGCGCTGACGCGCGCCAGCGCCGCCTCGGGCGCGGGATAATCGAACATCACGGTCAGCCGCCCCTGCCCCAGCTTCGGCTCGACATATTCGACCAAAATCTTGCTGAAAATATCGGACCAGTCGTCGTCATCCGCGATACGAATTTTGTCTTGCGCCGCATGTGCCAGCGCGGCGCGGTCGCCGCGACCGCCGTGAACCGTCGCCAGCAGATCGATCCCCGCTTCGCGCACGAAAGCGTTTCCCACACTCAACAATTCGGGCTCCAGAAACGGATCGGCCACCTTGCCGCGAAAGGTGAATTGCGTCGTGCCGGCAGCCTGTGCGGCCTTGGCGATCACCACGACGCAATCCGCCATGATCTCGTCGTAGCCCGTGCCGGCACGGTACCATTCCAGCATCGTAAATTCCGGCAAATGCAGATCGCCGCGCTCGCGGTCGCGAAACACCCGCGCGAATTCGACGATCTTGTCCTCGCCGGCCGCGAGCAGCTTCTTCGCCGCGAATTCCGGCGAGGTTCGCAGATAGCGCGTCCGCCGCTCGCCCTGCGCCGTGGTCAAGTCCGTTCGCGGTGCGTGCAGATGGGTCTCGTTGCCCGGCGAGACCTGCAACACGGTGGTTTCGACCTCGACGAATCCCTCGCCGTCGAACCAGTCCCTGAGATCGCGCATGATCGCCGCCCGCGCCATTAGGAACGGCCGACGATCGGCGTGGCGCGACGGCGCCCACCATGGCGAGGTTCCGTCGGTCATCGCTGCGTCACAAAGAGGCTTATATCGCTGGCATCGCCGGGCGAAATCAGTATGTTGCGCCGGCAAACCGCTTTGCCGGCCGCAGGACATCCTCGTCCGGACCGGCTCTTAGCCAGACATTCGGGACATATCGCTGTGAAAGTCATCGCCAGTTCTATCCGCAAGGGCAACGTTATCGAGCAGGACGGCAAGCTCTACGTGGTTCTGACCGCCGAGAACATCCACCCCGGCAAGGGCACGCCCGTCAGCCAGATCGAAATGCGCAGGATCAGCGATGGCGTGAAGATCTCGGAGCGTTACAAGACCACCGATGCGGTCGAAAAAGCGACCATCGAGGACCAGAACTTCAACTACCTCTACAAGGACGCCGACGGCTTCCACTTCATGAACAACGACAATTACGATCAGGTCCAGGTGCAGAAGGACGTGATCGGGTCGGCCGAGCCCTATCTCCAGGAAAACATGACGGTCAAGTTGTCGCTGCACGGCCTGCTGCCGGTGGCGATCACGATGCCCCAGCGCGCGACGCTGGAAGTGACCGACACCGAGCCGGTCACCAAGGGCCAGACCGCATCGTCGTCCTACAAGCCCGCGATCCTGTCGAACGGCGTGCGCACGCTGGTGCCGCCGCATATCGGCACCGGCACCCGTATCGTCGTGATGACGGAAGACGGCTCCTACGTCGAACGCGCCAAGGATTAAGGCCTCCATCTCAATTGAAGGATGGGTGAAGCGCAGCGATACCCATCTCCTGGCATTGATGGGTTTCGCATACGCTCAACCCATCCTACAAATCGCGCGCCGACCGCTGCCGCAGTCGCCGCCATACCGCCGCCGCCGTCATTGGCTTACACTGCGTTCATGACCGCATCTGATTCCAACACCGACCTTTCGCGCCGCCGCCTGCTGCAAGGCGGGCTCGCCGCCTCGGCGATGCTGGCGTGGCCGCACGCCGTCAGCGCGGCCCCTGCCGGCTTCGAGCAATGGCGCGACGGATTTCGCGCGCGCGCTTCGGCAAAGGGCATCACGGACGCGACCTACACCCGCGTGATGGGTCGCATCGAGCCGGACATGAGCGTGTTCCGGCAAATGCAGAAGCAACCGGAATTCAACGAGCAGCTCTGGCAATACATCAACCGCCGCGCGTCGGACTGGCGCATCACCGCCGGCAAGGTCGCTCTGCAAAAGCACGAAGGGCTGTTCTCGCGCATCGAAAAGGATTTCGGCGTCGAGCGCGGCACGCTTCTGGCGCTGTGGGGCGTCGAATCCGCTTACGGCGATCCCGTCGTGCAGCAGAACCATATGCGGCCGATCTTTCCCTCGCTGGCGGCGCTGGCCTGGAACGAGCCGCGGCGTCGGACCTATTGGGAAACCGAACTCATCAACGCGCTGAAGGTCGTCGACAAAGGCTGGGGCACGCCAGACGAGATGCGCGGCTCATGGGCCGGCGCGATGGGCCATACGCAGTGGATGCCGGAAGTCTGGCTCAATGTCGGCATGGATTACGATGGCGACGGCCGCGTCTCGCCGTTCGGAAAACCCGACGACGCGCTGGGATCGTCCGCGCGCTATCTCGTCAACCGCGGCAAGAACAAGCGCGGCGAGCATTGGGGCTATGAGGTCAAGAGCACCGGCGCGTCGCCGTCCGGCAGCCGCAGCTACGCAGCCTGGGCCGACAGCGGCATCACCCGCGCCGACGGACAGCCATTTCCGCAACCGAACGCCTCCGCACAGTTCTGGGTGCCGGTGGCGGGCGGGCCGTCGTTCTTGCTGGGGCCGAATTTCTACGCAGTGCGCAGCTACAATCCGTCGATGAATTACGCGCTGGCGATCTGCCATCTCGGCGATCGCATCCTTGGCGGCACGCCATTCTTGCAGCCGTTCCCCGGCTCCGAGCGCGCGCTGACATTGGCCGAGGTACAGGAAGTCCAGACCCGCCTCACCCGCGCGGGGTTCGATACCGGCGGCACGGATGGCCGGGTCGGCAACGACACGATGAAGGCGGTGAAGGATTTTCAGGCCAAGGCAGGCATTGCGCCGGCGGACGGCTATGGCGGTTTGAAAGTGTTGGCGCGATTGCGGCAGGGATCGTGAGCGTTAAGGTCTAGGCGACAGGCTCGTCGGTTCGGACACCGACGCTGCCCTCGCCCTCGACATAGACCGCGCAGGCGAACGTCCACCAGCCGGCAATCACCGCGAACAGCGGCCACAACATTCCGGCCATCATCATCTCCGCGAGCAGAGCGACGAGGGCTGCGAAGGCCCAGCCGAATCCGAACAGGATCAGCCGAGATAACGCGTAAACCGCCGAATACATCACCAACTCCGTCCCAAGACTGCCAAAGGGCAATCTAGCGACAAGCCATTGCGATGCGAGCGTTAACGGAAAACTTACTTAATTTCGTAACCAATCAGTAACCTTGTACCGGCCGGCACGGGATTCACCATCTACCGAATGGTCTTCGGCTCCGGCGGCGGGATCGCGACATCGAGCACGCGCAATTGCACCCGCTCCGCGCCCTGCCAACGATCGACCGCGAGCGACCCCGCGACATGCAACGCTTGGCCGCGGTTCTCCAACAGCGCGTTGCCGAGCTTTTGCCCGACCGATCGAAACGCGACGGCGTTGACGAACGAACCGTCATCCGACTTGAACCGCAGCCGCAGATGCGCCTGCCCGACCTCGTCGGCAAACACCAATTGATGCGCCGGCAGCGCAATCACCGGCTCCGGATTGCCGGCACCGAACGGCCCCGCCCGATTGAGCGTCGTGACCAGATCGGTCGTGACGCCGCGCGCCGTCACCGCGCCGTCGATCGACAACTCGTTGACGTGACGCGATTTCGCGACATCGGCCGCGAGCGCGTCCTCGATGTAAGCGCGGAATTCCGCGAGCCTGTCTTTGCGCAGCGTTACGCCGGCCGCCATCGCGTGACCGCCGCCTTTCATCAGCAAGCCGTCCGTCACCGCGCGGCGCACGGCCTTGCCGAGATCGACGCCGCCGATCGAGCGGCCGGACCCGGTGCCGATGCCGCCCGGCTCCAGCGCGATCGCGAACGCCGGCCGCGCGAATTTCTCCTTCAGCCGCGATGCGACCAGCCCGACCACGCCCGGGTGCCAGCCCTCCGACGCCGTCACGATCACCGCGCCTTTGTCTTCGAGCCCGAGCGACGCCATTGCCTCGGCCTCGGCCTGCGCTTCGGCGGCCTGTTCGATGATGCGGCGCTCGATGTTGAGGCGATCCAGTTCGGCGGCGATCTTTGCGGCCTCCGACACGTCGCCTTCGAGCAGCAGCCGCACGCCCAAATCCGCGCGCCCGATGCGGCCGCCGGCATTGATGCGCGGCCCCAGCATGAAGCCGAGATGCCACGCCTCCGGCGGGCCGTTCAGCCGCGCGACGTCCATCAGCGCGGTGTGGCCGACATGATCGCGACGCCGCAACGCGATCAGCCCCTTGGCGACAAATGCGCGATTGAGCCCGATCAGAGGCGCGACGTCGGCGACGGTGCCGAGGGCGACGTGATGCAGCATCCCGAGCAGATCGGGCTCCGGCATTTCGGGCGTCCAGAAGTTTCGATTGCGCAATTCGCGATTCAGCGCGACCAGCGTCACCAGCACCAGCCCGACCGCCGCGAGATGGCCCAAACCCGACAGATCGTCCGGCCGGTTCGGATTGACCAGTGCCGCGACGTCGGGCAGTTCGTCGCCGCATTGATGATGATCGATCACGACGACCGACATCCCGAGACGCTTGGCTTCGGCAAGCGGCTCGAAACTCGTCGTGCCGCAATCGACCGTGACCAACAACGTCGCGCCCTTGCCCGCGAGCATCGTGATCGCATCGACGTTCGGGCCATAGCCCTCGAAGATGCGGTCGGGAATATGAATGAGCGGATCGAGTCCGCAATGACGCAGGTGCCACGTCAACAGCGCCGCCGACGTCGCGCCGTCGACATCGTAGTCGCCGAAGATCGCAACCGTCTCGCCGCGCTGTGCGGCGTCGGCCAGACGTTGCGCGGCGGCTTCCATCTGCGTCACGCTCGACGGGTCGGGCATCAGCTTGCGGATGGTCGGATCCAGAAAATCCTCAACCGCATCGAGCGCCACGTCGCGCCCTGCGATCACGCGCGCCAACATGTCCGGCAGTTGATAGCGTTGTGCGATGGCGAGCGCCCGCGCCGCGCCGCGGGCATCGAGCCGGTCGCGCCACAGCTTGCCGGTCAACGACGTCTGCACGCCGAGAAAAGCGGCGGGCGTGACGACGGGAAGTGCTGTCAAGGACATTGCCGTTCTCTGAGATAGACGGTCTGCGGCGCAAGTCCGATGGTTACTACCACTTTCAACATGCACGCAATCGACCATCGAGAGGTCCGATGTGTCCCATGCGCCTCCGGAACATTATTTCCGTCAGTTCATTGATGCGCCATCGATCCCGTAGTGCGGATTGTTATGGAGGACACCATGAAGAAAATCGCTTTGATCGCTGCATCGCTTGCCGTCCTTGCAACGCCCGCGTTCGCTCAGACCGCGAAAACCACCACGACCGGAATGGCGCCCGCCGATGCGAAATACGCGACGATCGCCAAGGACGAAATGTTCACGTCGAAGCTCAAGGGCCTGAACGTCATGAACAGCCAGAACGAAACGATCGGCGAAATCACCGACATCGCTTTCAAGGGCAAGGAAGTGAACGCACTGATCCTGTCGGTCGGCGGCTTCCTCGGCATGGGCGAGCGTTACGTCGCCGTCTCGCCGGACTCGGTCAAGATCAACTACGATACCAAAGCCGAAAAGTGGACGGCGATGATGAACACGAACAAGGACACGCTGAAGAGCGCGCCGGAATTCAAGT
>JANMAN010000596.1:0-4228 GCA_031359885.1 Tardiphaga sp.
GCGCGCCGAACAGGCCACTGGCCGCGAGCTGCGCGCCGTGGTGCACGGCAGGCCGGTGCATTTCGTCGACAATGCCGACGACGCCGACCGCAACGCGGAGCAGACCCTGCGCGAGATCGCGCGCGAGGTCGGCTTCGATCAAGTCACATTCCAGTTCGAGCCGATCGCAGCGGCGCTGGACCATGAGCGCCAGATCTCGGCCGAGGAAATCGCTTTGATCGCGGATATCGGCGGCGGCACGTCGGATTTCTCGATCGCACGACTGGGTCCGCAGCACCACGGCCGCGTGGATCGCAGCGACGACATTCTCGCCAATGACGGCGTGCGGATCGGCGGCACGGATTTCGATCGTCACCTCAGCCTCGGCGTCGTGATGCCGCAGTTCGGCTATGGCAGCGCGATGAAGCGCGCCGGTCTCGACGTGCCGTCGAGCTATTTCCACGATCTCGCGACCTGGTCCAACATCAATCGGCTTTACGACAGCAAGGTCTCCGCCGACATCCGGCAGGTGCGCCAGAGCGCGTCCGAACCGGCGTTGCTCGACCGGCTGCTGCGCGTGCTCGACGAGCAGCGCGGGCACACGCTCGCGATGGATGTCGAGGAGGCCAAGATAGCGTTGTCGGATCAAACGAAGGCGCGCGTCGCGTTGGATTGGGTCGAGCCGGGTCTGCGCGTGGACGTCGCACGCGCGGCGTTGGTGAAAACGACGAAGACGCTGGCGGATCGGATCGGTGCGCGGATCGCAAAGTGCCTCGCGCAGGCGCAGCTTCAAGCCGATGCGATCGATGCGGTATTTCTCACCGGCGGTTCGGTGAGGCTGCCGCATGTCCGCAAGGCGATCGCGCAAGCCTTGCCGAACGCGCGCGCGATCGACGGCGATACGTTCGGCGCGGTCGGCAAGGGACTGACGATCGAAGCGCAGCGGCGGTATGGGTGAGGGTGTTGCGGTCATTCCGGGGTGCGCTCGCCTCTTGGCGAGAGCGAACCCGGAATCCCATCATGTTCATCTTGATGAGATTCCGGGTTCGGCCGCGCGAAGACGCGCGCCGCCCCGGAATGACAGAGAATCCTACCCGCTTCCCTCGAGCGTCTCGCGAACGCGCGTCGCGAAGGCTTCCATCGCAAAGGGTTTCGTGATCATCGCCATGCCATGATCGAGAAAGCCGGATGCCAGTGCCGCGTTCTCGGCGTAACCCGTCATGAACAAAATCTTGAGGCCGGGGCGCAACAATCGCCCCGCATCCGCGACCTGTCGGCCATTGAGGCCGGGCAGGCCGATATCCGTGATTAGCAAATCGATCTTGTGCCGCGATTGCAGCATTTCGAGCCCCTTGGGACCATCCGAGGCTTCCAGCGTGCGATAGCCCAGATCGGTCAACAGTTCGACGACCAGGCCGCGCACGACGGGTTCGTCCTCGACCACGAGAATGGTCTCGCCGATCTCGGCGCTGTGGGCACCGTTGATCTCAGGCAGCGCGTCGTCGTCGCCGGCGTCGCCGCGATAGCGCGGCAAATACAATTTGAACGTCGTGCCTTGACCGAGCTCGCTGTAGATCTTCGCGTAGCCCTCGGATTGTCGAGCGAAGCCGTAGATCATCGACAAGCCGAGGCCCGTCCCTTGTCCGATCGGCTTCGTGGTGAAAAACGGATCGAAGGCTTTCGCGATCGTCTCGGGGCTCATGCCGGTTCCGGTGTCGGTGACGCCGATGCAGACATATTGTCCGGCACGGACATCGCGCTGATGCGCGACATACGCACTGTCGAGATGCGCATTGTTCGTCTCGATGATGAGCTTGCCGCCGTCGGGCATCGCGTCGCGCGCATTGATCGCGAGGTTGAGCAAGGCGCTCTCGAGCTGGTTCGAATCGCACAATGTCGGCCACAGCCCGGCCGCGAGCACCAGTTCCAGTTCGATGCTTTCGCCGAGCGTCCGCCGCAGCAGATCTTCCATCGACGCGACCAGCGGATTGGCTTTCACCGGACGCGGATCGAGCGGTTGTCGGCGCGAAAACGCAAGCAGACGATGCGTCAGCGCCGCGGCGCGGTTCGCCGCCGTCATCGCACCGGAGATGAAACGATCGAGTTCGTTGGTGCGGCCCTGACTGATGCGTTTCTGCACGAGATCGAGACTGCCGGTGATGCCTTGCAAAAGATTGTTGAAGTCGTGCGCGATGCCGCCGGTGAGTTGGCCGACCGCTTCCATCTTTTGCGCCTGACGCAGCGCGTCTTCCGCGAGGCGCTGTTGGGTGACGTTGCGGCCGACGATATAAAAAATATCTCCGGCCGGGTCCGCCGACCACGAGATCAGCGATGTCCCGCCATCCTTGTGCAGAAGGCGATCCTCGAGATCGTCGATGGATTCGCCGCGCGCCAATCGTTGCAGAGTCTCGACCATCTTCGGATGATCGGAAGGGTCGATGATTTGGGACAGCGGCTGCGACAGCAACTCGGTCTCGGTGTAGCCGAGCAGCCGGCTCCATGCCGGATTGACCGATTTCAGATAGCCGTCGATGCCGGCCGTTCCCATCAGATCGTTGGTCGAATTCCAAATCCGATCGCGTTCGGCGGAATTGCTCGCATCCGCCAGCTTGCGCGCGTGGATGTCGGTGTTGGTCCCGATCCAGTGCATGATGGCGCCGTTGTCGTCGCGGAGCGGCAGCGCACGCACCAGATGCCAGAGATATTCGCCGTCCGCGCGCAGGATGCGAAATTCGATCTCGTAGTCGTCGCCGGTGGCCAGCGAATGCGCCCATGCCGCGCCGGCGCGGGGAAGATCGTCGGGATGAACGATATCGCCCCACCGATCACCGACGAGCGATTCCGTGGTGCGGCCAGTGTAAACGAGCGTCTGGTCGTTGAACCAATCCAGATGCCCCGATGGCAGCGACGTCCAGAAATGATTCGGGATCGCCTGCGCGAAGGTTCGGAAGCGGGCCTCGCTGTCACGCAGGGCGGCGGCGGAATCATGCGCCGACGTGACGTCGATGCCCTCGACGAAAATGCCGGTGACCGTTCCGGCCGAGTCGCGCATTGGCTGATAGACGAAATCGACGAAGCGCAATTCGGGCGCGGCCCCTGGCTTGGCCTGAATGGTGAGCGGGGCGGATTGCCCCAAGATCGGCTCGCCCGTCGCGTAAACCTTGTCGAGCATTTCGAGAAAGCCCTGGCCGATCACCTCGGGCATCGCCTCGCGCACGGTCTTGCCTATGACGTCGCGGTGCCCGGTCAACTGCTGATAGCCGGGATTCGTCAATTCGAATCGATGGTCGGGCCCGCGCAGCACAGCGATGAACGACGGCGACTGCGCGAACAGATCGCGCAGCCGTCCGACTTCGGCGACTTCGCTGGTTCGCGCATCCACGGTCGCCAAAGCACCCGCAGCCTGCGACGCGATCAGTTGCGCGAAGCTGACGATATCCTTGTCGTCGGGACGGTACGGATTGAGCGCCAGCACCAGCGCGCCGCTCGGCGACGCCTGTCCGGCTTTCGTAATCGGCACGATCAATGCGCCGCGCGGCGCGATCGGCCAGGCCCCTTTCGGTGGATCGGAGACCAATCCCATCAGCGCGATGCGGTCGCTCGACGCACCGTCGAGGATCGCTTCGAACGGCCAGACAACGTCGTGCAGGGCCGCATCGCCGGCGACCGCCCGCTCGGATTTATCGAACAGGTGAATTTGCGCGAACGGAAAATCCAGACGATTGCCGCGCAGGGTGCTCTCGACGCCGGACACGATCTGATCGCGCGTGTGAACCAGCAACAGCGAGATCGCGAGCGTGCGCAGCGTCTCGAGCCGGCGCTCGCCGATGACGCGTTCGGTTTCTTCGGTGACGACGCACATCAGCCCTTCGGTCGCGCCGGAATCGCCGCGCAGCGGGCTATAGGAAAACGTGTGATAGGTCTCTTCGGGATATCCGTTGCGCTCCAGCAGGAGCATGAGCGCCTTGTCCCAGGTCGCGACGCTGTCACGCATCACCGACATCACGCGGTTTTCGACGTCGTGGAAGATTTCTTTCCAAACGATGCGCATCGGCGTGCCGAGCGCGCGTGGATGTTTGATGCCGAGCGTCGGAATGTAGGCGTCGTTGTAAAAGAAGAACAACTCGTCGCCCCAGCCGAGCCACATCTCGAACCGGGACTGAAGCATCATCCGCAACGGGACTTTCAGCCCCTCCGGCCAGGATCTGGGGTCGCCGAGCGGCGTGGCATTCCAGTCGCGCGCCCGCAT
>JANMAN010000626.1:0-3523 GCA_031359885.1 Tardiphaga sp.
AAAGCGGCGGCATGTCGCCGATGACGATGGCGATCCTCGCGATGCTTGCCTACAAGGGTTACAAGCATTTTCAGGGCAACAACCAAACTGCCCCTGCCGGACAGAATACTCCGCAGCCGCATCCCAATACGACGCAAGCCAATCTGCCGGATAGCGGTGGATTTGGCGGCGGCGCTTTGGGCGGAGGTCTTGGGAGTATCTTGGGCGGACTGCTCGGCGGCGGCAATCGCGCCGGGCAGACGCAAGCAGGTGGCGGCGGAATCGGCGATCTGCTGAAAGGCGGCCTCGGCGGTTTGCTCGCAGGTGGTGCAGCCGGCAGCATCCTAAGTGGCGGTCTCGGTGATCTGATGAAGCAGTTGCAGGCCAACGGACAGGGCGAAGCTGCGAGTTCGTGGGTCGGCAACGGCCCCAACAAGCAAATCGCACCGCACGATCTTGCCAGTGCGCTCGGCGCGGACGAAATCGACCAACTCACGTCGCGAACCGGCATGTCGCGCGATCAGTTGCTGTCCGAACTGAGCAACGAACTGCCGGACGCCGTGAACCATTTCACGCCGGACGGCCGCATGCCGACCGACGACGAAATATCGCGCTACGCCTGACAAAGTCAGGACATCAGAGGGGGCTGAGATATGATCTGGATTATCGTCGTTGGTTTCGTCGCGGGCATCATCGCGCGGCTGCTGTCTCCCGGACCGAACAATCCGGGTGGCTTTATTCTCACGACGCTGCTTGGGATCGCGGGCGCCTTTTTGGCGACCTTCATCGGTCAGTCGATGGGGTATTACAGCCCAAACCAGGGCGCCGGATTCATAACAGCAACGATCGGCGCGCTGATCGTTCTGTTTATCTGGAACAGGCTCGTGGCGAGCCGCGCCATCGGCGATCCCGGAAATCGATAAAGGAAGATTGTAGGGTGGGTTAGCATTGTCGCGCGAAGGCGCGGCAGAGCGTAACCCACCACTGCATTTTGGTGGGTGACGTCGATGGTTCGCGCTTACGCGCGACGCATCTCCTAACCCACCCTACGGTCCTGTTCGGTCAGGCCTTCATGTGACCAGATGCAGGCCTGCATCCATGCGAACCAATTCGCCGCTCATATTGCCGGACGGCGGGGTTGCCAGAAAACAAACAAGCTGCGCGATATCCTCTGCCGATGACGCAACTTTCAGCGGCACCTTTACTGTCACCATCTCGCGCACCTGCTTCGCGGCAGCAGCACCACGGCCCTTCTCGAACCACGGCGTATCGATATAGCCCGGACAAACCGCGTTCACGCGGATCAACGGCGCAAGCGCGCGGGCCAGCGACATCGTCATCGAATTCAGCGCACCCTTGCTCGCGGCATAGGCGATCGACGATCCGGCCCCGCTCAATCCGGCGACCGACGAGATGTTGACCACTGCCGATGCGCGCCCCGATGCTTTGGCGCCGGCTTCCAACAGCGCGCGGCTGGCCCGCACCATCTGAAACGCTCCGACCGTGTTCACGCCGTAGATGCGATGAAAATCGTCCGCCGACAGACCATCGAGATCGGCGTGCGGCACATGCTTGGTGGTGCCGGCATTGTTGACCAGTGCGTGAAGCTGGCCCCACGGCGCAGCGGCGGCGGCGATTGCCTTGCAATCCTCGTCGCGCGACACGTCGCCCTGAACCACGATCACCTCGGCGCCGGCCGTGCGGCAAAGGTCGGCGGTCTGTTCGGCTTCGGTCTTGCTGGAGGCGTAATTCACGACGATGCGCACGCCTTGTTTGGCCAGCATGGTTGCTGTCGCCGCTCCGAGCCCGGATGCAGAGCCGGTGACGATCGCGCAAAACCCGTCTTGTGACATCGAAGTTTCCTCTATCTGATTTTTCTTAAGCGGCCGCCACCATAACGGCTAGCTCCGGCGCGGCAAGCCATCCGGCGCTTGCGCATGTCGCTACCGCAGACCGCCCTGCGGAGACAATCCTTGTCACGGCAGTCCGTTTTAACCACAGTGCCGCCAACAACAATGCCCGCATTAGAGGATACGCCGTGGAGACCGACAACATCGTCGCGGAGACCGCCGAAAAGATATTCGCGGATCTGGCCGACGGACAAACAATCATCGCCTCGAAGACCGAGACTTGGCGCGCGCCTTTATGGTCGGCGCTGACGGATGCCGGCTTGCCGCTGTCTTGGGTGCCGGAAGATCAGGACGGCTCCGGCGCGAGCCTGGCCGAAGGCTTCAGCGTTCTCAGCGCCGCCGGGCGACATGCGGTCGCGGTGCCGTTGGCTGAAACCATGTTGGCCGGTTGGCTGCTCGCGCAAGGCGGCATCGCTTCACCGCCGGACGCCATGACGATCGCGCCTGCTGCGCCCAAGGACAAAATCACGCTGAACGCAGACGGCACGTTGTCAGGCCGCGCTCGCGCCGTGCCGTTCGCGAAGGCCGCTAAACACATTGCCGTGCTCGCTGTCGGCAGCAACGGCCATTCGATCGCGCTGGTGGATGCCGGCGCATGCCGCATCGAAACCGGCCTGAATTTGTCGAGCGACGAAAGCGACACCGTCATCTTCGACAAGGTGCAGCCCATCGCGATCAAGCCTACTCCCGAAAGCTTCAATCCGCTGTCGCCGCTGCTGATGGGCATCGTGATGCGTAGCTTGCAAATTGCCGGCGCCCTGGAATCGATGCTCGACATCACCGTGCGCTATTCCAACGAGCGCGTTGCCTTCGAGAAGAAAATCTCGAAATTCCAGGCTGTGCAGCACAATCTCGCGCGGCTCGCCGGCGAGACCTCGGCCGCACTTGCCGCCGCAAGCTCGGCCGCCGACGCGATCTCCAACGCCACGATTTTCGACGACGCGATTTTCCTGGAAGCCGCCTCCGCGAAAGACCGCTGCGCCGAAGCCGCCGAGAAAGGCGCCGCGATCGCGCATCAGGTGCATGGCGCGATCGGCTTTACCCAAGAGCATATCCTGCATCGCTTTACACTGCGCGCGCTCGCCTGGCGCGACGATTTCGGCAACGAAAGCTATTGGGCCGTCGAACTCGGCAAGCTCGTGGCGTCACGCGGCGCAGACGATCTGTGGCCGCTGGTCGCCTCGCGATAATCTCAGCAAGACTGCATTGGATAGACCATGACAGCAGCCCTTCGTTTCGATCCGATCCGCCTGCCGCCGGAATGCGAAGAACTCCGCAAGGAAGTTCGCGCCTTCCTTGCCGAAGAAATCGCCGCCGGCACCTTCGATCCGCACAAGCCGAACCGCGAGGACGCCGACGCGCCTGAATTTTCGCGTCGTGTCGGCGCGCGCGGCTGGCTCGGCATGACCTGGCCGAAGGCTTACGGCGGTCACGAGCGCACGTTCCTGGAGCGTTATGTCGTGACCGAGGAAATGCGTGTCGCTAACGCACCGACGCGGCGTTTCTTCGTCGCCGATCGGCAGAGCGGCCCGGTGTTGCTGAAATACGCGCCAGAACACGTCAAGATGGACATCCTGCCGCGCATCTGCCGCGGCGAAGTCTGTTTCGCGATCGGCATGAGCGAGCCGAACTCC
>JANMAN010000714.1:0-2296 GCA_031359885.1 Tardiphaga sp.
ACCTCGGCCGTCGCATCGTTCGGCAGGCGTCTTTCGAAGTCGCACAGGATCGAATCCTTCGTGTGACGTCGCACGCAGGCGATGTAAGGGAAACCGAACTTGCCGCGATAGGCGGTGTTGACGCGCTCGAACGCCTCGTATTCGGCGTCCGACAAACGATCCAGACCCAGACTGGTTTGCTCGGCCGTGGATTCCGCCGTGAGGCTCGCGGCGCGTTGCGTCTTGTCGGCAAGATCGGGGTGCGCCTTGATGAGTCCAAGACGCTTCTCGGTGCTGGCGCGATCGACGGCCGCCGCCATGGCCGCATAGAGCTGCGTGATCGTTGCAAACGGCCGCGCGATCGCAGCCTCCTCCGCGATCCACGGCGAATACTCGTAGATGTTGGCGAGCACCGCGACGAAATCATCGCGGCTCATGGCGTTCAAATCGGCAAGCAGTATGGGCGACATGATGGGTCGATCCGGATGGCCGTCGCAGCGATGAGCCGGCCTACTGACTCGGCGGTTTGCGCGTGTATGACATTCCAAAAATGCCGCTGCGCTCGATTTCAGGCTCTGCGACCGGAGCCACCTCGACGGCGGCGCGTGGCGGCGTTGCAGGCATCGCGTCGCACGCCATGCCGTAGACCAATTGGCCGTTGGCGGTCTTGCCGATCGGCGCGCATACGTCTCGCGTCGCGCTTTTCGACGGTTTAACTTGCGCCCAAGCGTTTGCCGGCAGGACCAGCAGCACGGCGATCAGAAGTATTTTCACTGGTAATCCGATTTCACGATGGATTTCGAGGCATTCAAGCGGATCGGTTGCCACCTGTATAGCCGAAATGAGCGGCAGAAAACGCCCATTTTGCAACGGTTTTTGACATGTGTTGGCGAGAAAACGAGCAAGTCTAAGAAATTTGCTCGCTGCAACGTGACTGCGGCGAAAGAAGCATTCCGAAACGCCGCGCATTAGGTGGTTCAGCGAAGCGCGGATGGCTTACGATTTTGCCAGTCATCGGGCGCTCCGATTTTGGGAGATGACCATGAAGAAAATTGTGACGATCATAGGTGCCGTGTTGATGACCGCTGCGACTGTTCAGATCGCGTCTGCCGGCCAGCGCGACAAGGTGCGCAAGACGGACAGCACGCAGTCGATGCAGAACCAACAAGCGCGCGATTCGAATGCTTATTACGGCGCGCGCGACGGGCGCTACGACGGGTCTTACGACACCTACCGCGACGAGCGCCGCTTGCAGTCGCTTTACGAGGGCGGCGCGATTTCGGCCCCCGCCGGTCGCTAAAGGGCGATATGCGATAGCACGCTGCAGAAATGCAGCGGGCTTTTGCTTGATCACCGCGCCTGAATTATTGGCTTTTGCTATTCGGAAAAATCGGCTTTGTTCTGCGCGACCATGACACGAGGAAGCGCGCAATGAACGGACTTGGTGGCCTCAATAAATCGCCCGAGGGCGTCGTAATCGGCCTTGTTCAATTGCAGCTCCCCGTCGTCGTCACCAAGCAAGACCTCGCGCGGCAGACCGATCGCATCGTTTACATGGCCGGCAAGGCGCGGCGAAATCTCGGCACCATGGACCTCGTGGTGTTCCCAGAATACTCGCTCCACGGCCTGTCGATGGACACGAACCCGGAGATTATGTGCCGGCTCGACGGCCCGGAGGTCGCAGCGTTTAAGCAGGCCTGCATCGACAATAAAATCTGGGGCTGCTTCTCCATCATGGAGTTCAACCCCGACGGTTATCCTTATAATTCCGGCCTCATCATCGACGACACCGGCGAGATCAAACTCTACTACCGCAAATTCCATCCGTGGATTCCGGTCGAGCCGTGGGAGCCCGGCAATGTCGGCATCCCCGTCATCGACGGGCCGAAAGGCGCAAAGATCGCGTTGATCATTTGTCACGATGGCATGTTCCCCGAGATGGCGCGCGAATGCGCCTACAAGGGCGCGGAGATCATGATCCGTACCGCGGGCTACACCGCACCGATCCGCGATTCATGGCGTTTCACCAACCAAGCCAATGCGTTTCAAAACCTGATGATCACCGCCAACGTCTGCATGTGCGGCTCGGACGGCTCGTTCGATTCGATGGGCGAGGGCATGATCGTAAACTTCGACGGCAGCGTCATCGCGCATGGCACCACCGGCCGCGCCGACGAGATCATCACCGCCGAGGTGCGGCCCGACCTGGTACGCGAGGCGCGCATCCATTGGGGCGTCGAGAATAACATCTATCAGCTTTGGCATCGCGGCTATGTCGCGGTAAAGGGCGGTGCGATGGATTGCCCCTACACCTTCA
>JANMAN010000653.1:0-1987 GCA_031359885.1 Tardiphaga sp.
GGCCGAGCCTCGATCGACGAGTCCCTCGTGACCGGCGAGTCCATGCCGGTGACCAAAGACGTCGGCGCGAAGCTGATTGCCGGCACGCTGAATCAGTCCGGCGGATTTGTTATGCGCGCCGAGAAGGTCGGGCGCGATACGCTGCTGTCTCAGATCGTGCAGATGGTCGCGCAGGCGCAGCGGTCCCGCGCTCCGATCCAACGGCTTGCCGATAAGGTCGCAGGATGGTTCGTGCCTGCGGTGATCGTTGTGGCCGTCGTCGCTTTCGCTGCATGGGCTTGGTTCGGACCGGAGCCGCGCTTCGCCTTCGGTCTGGTCGCGGCGGTCAGCGTCTTGATCATCGCCTGCCCCTGCGCGCTCGGTCTCGCCACGCCGATGTCGATCATGGTCGGCGTCGGGCGCGGCGCACAGGCCGGCGTGCTCATCAAGAATGCCGAGTCGCTCGAACGGATGGAAAAGATCGACACGCTGGTCGTCGACAAGACCGGCACGCTGACCGAGGGCAAGCCGAAGGTCGTCGCAGTCGTGCCCGCTCGTGGCTTTCAAGAGGACGAGATAGTGAGGCTCGCAGCCAGCGTCGAGCGGTCCAGCGAACACCCGCTCGCGGATGCCATCGTGCAGGCCGCGAAGGAACGCAATCTGCTCCTTGCCGATGTCGGAGACTTTGACTCGCCGACAGGCAAGGGCGTCACCGGCAGGATCGACGGCAAGACGATCCTCCTTGGCAACGCCAAGTTTATGACATCGGAGCGCGTCGACACTCAAGCATTGGACGCGCAGGCGGAGACCCTGCGTGGCGATGGCGCGACCGTGGTCAACATCGCAATCGACGGCAAGCTTGCCGGCATCCTCGCCATTGCCGATCCGATCAAAGCATCGACGCCGGACGCGCTCAGAGCACTGGCCGCCGAAGGCATCAAGGTCATCATGCTCACCGGCGACAATCGCACGACGGCCAATGCGGTTGCGAAGCGTCTCGGTATCTTGGACGTGGAAGCCGACGTCCTGCCGGATCAGAAAAGCGCCGTCGTTGCCAAGCTGCAAAAAGCCGGGCGCATCGTTGCCATGGCGGGCGATGGCGTCAACGACGCGCCTGCGCTTGCTGGCGCGGATGTCGGGATTGCAATGGGGACCGGTACGGATGTCGCGATAGAAAGCGCCGGCATCACGCTCCTGAAAGGCGATCTCGGCGGCATCGTCCGCGCCCGTCGTCTTTCGGAAGCGACCATGAGCAACATCCGGCAGAACCTGTTCTTTGCGTTCATCTACAACGCGGCCGGGATACCGATCGCTGCTGGCGTCTTGTATCCGACCTTCGGCATGCTGCTCTCGCCGATCATCGCCGCGGCGGCGATGGCGTTGTCATCCGTGACGGTGGTGGGGAATGCACTGAGGCTGCGTGCAACAGAATTGTGATCGGATTCCGACCACCGCGTCGTGCGTCGCGACGAGCGATCTCTGAGACTGTCGGACCACTTGGCCAATGCTCCTGACGACGAGACATCGCCGAAGGCCTGGGACCCCGACTGCGTGCCAAGCGGGTATTCACGCACGTGATGTTTCTGAAATCCTCAAACAAACAATTGCTTAGAGGGAGTGTGGTGCCCAGGAAAGGACTCGAACCTTCACGGCCGTTAAGCCACTGGCACCTGAAGCCAGCGCGTCTACCAATTCCGCCACCTGGGCCCAACGCAGCTCGCCGCATCAGATAAGCGCCCGTCGCCGGAACGCTGGCCGGGTTAGTACGGACCGGTCGCGCGCTTGTCAAATCGTTCGCGGTGCGCCAAATCGGTTATAGATTAAAGCGACGCCGGCCGCTTCACACGCCCGCGCGCGCCCATTCCCGCAGATCCAGGATCACGTCCATGCTCGCGCCCATCGACCGCCGTTCGTTCCTCCTCGGCTCGGCCGCCCTCGCCGGTTCCGCCGCACTCGGCCTGCCGGCCCGCGCAGCCGAGAAAGATCCCTTCGGCGGCTACACCGTCGG
>JANMAN010000669.1:0-3195 GCA_031359885.1 Tardiphaga sp.
GGCTTTTCGTAGTATTCGTGCTTACGAAGTTCTTTTTTCAGGCCACTACGTTCGAGCAGTTTTTTGAAGCGATCCGCGACCTTGGTATGTTCTGGGCCGTGCTCAACGAGCCGCCGCCTTCGAGTAGCAATCGGGCGCTCAAGGTATGAGCGAAACCGACAGCATCGATAATCGCCATGAGCAGGTTCGCGTTCTTCATCTTGAAGATAGCGCGCACGACGGTGAACTCGTGTCGGAGTTTCTTCGCGCGGATGGGCTCGATTGCGACATCCTCCGAGTTTGGACGGGCGATGACTTCACTAAAGCTTTGAAAAAAGGCGGTGTCGATCTCATCCTTGCCGACCATCAACTGCCTGCATTCGACGGCGCGAAGGCGCTCGAAATCGCACGGACCATTGCGGCCGACGTACCGTTTATTTTCGTATCGGGAACGCTCGGCGAGGATGTAGCTGTCGAAGCGCTGCGCAATGGCGCGACCGACTACGTGGTCAAGCAGCGGCTGGATCGCTTAGCTGCGGTTGCCGAGCGTGCAATCGCGGAAAATAACGAGCGAAAACAGCGCAAGCGCGCGCAAGATGCGCTCAGCGAAAGCGAGCGCGAATTCCGCTTTGCCATGACCGCCGGTCGCTTCGGCGTGTGGAGCGTCGATTTCGCCGGCGGCGAGATGAAGACATCGGAAATTTTCCGATCGAGTTTCGGCCGTAACCCGACACAGGCATTCACTTACGACGAACTGCGCCGCGCCCTTCATCCCGACGACCTTCAGCGGATGGAGGATGCTGTCGCCCACAGCCTCGCGACGGGTGAAGACTACGATGTTGAATACCGCATCATCACGCCGGACGGAAAAATCCTTTGGATCGCCATCCGCGGTCAGCCGGTGTTTTCCGCCGGCGGCGCGGTGCACCATATGTCGGGCGTCTCGATCGACATCACCGAAAAGCGACAGGAAGACGATCGGCGATCCGCGCTGATCGAACTCAGCGACGTGTTTCGTCGGCTCGACGATCCGGCAGAGATCGCTTATTCGGCGGCTGAAATCCTCGGCCGCACGCTGAACGTCAGTCGGGCCGGCTATGGCACGATAGACCTTGCAGACGAATCCATCACGATCGATTGCGATTGGAACGCGCCGGGAATCAAAAGTCTCGCCGGAGTTCTGAAGTTTCGCGATTTCGGCACTTATCTCGACGATCTGAAACGTGGCGAGATCGTGTTATTCGCGGACGCAATGCTCGATCCACGCACCGTGGCCACGGCCGACGCGCTCATCAATGTCAGCGCGCGCGCGATCATCAATATGCCAGTCGTCGAGCAACGCGGTCTGGTGGCACTCTTATATCTGAACCATGCGGATGTCAGGCCGTGGACCGACGATGACATCGCGTTTGTTCGTGAGGTCGCTGAGCGCACGCGCATCGCTGTCGAGCGCCGCCGTGTCGAGAACGAACTGCGAGAGCTTGCCAATTCTCTCGAGCATCAGGTGGCTGAGCGGACCGCCGAGCGCGACCGCATCTGGAAAAATTCGCGCGATCTTTTGACGGTCATCGATGCCAAGGGTGTTTTTCTTGCCGTCAATCCGGCCTGGTCGACCGTTCTTGGGCATGAGCATGCGGCATTGGTCGGTCGCTATCTGTTCGATTATATCTGGCCGGAAGATCTCAACGCGACGCAGAACGCACTGGTGACAGCATCGGGTGTGAGCGATCTCACCAGTTTCGTGAATCGCTACCGACATGCCGATGGCAGTCCGCGCTGGATTTCGTGGCATACCTTCCGCGAAGGCGAATTGGTCTACTGCTATGGTCGCGACGTCACAGCCGAAAAACAACAGTCGGATGCGTTGTTGATTGCGCAGGACTCGCTGCGGCAATCGCAGAAGCTCGAAGCGATGGGCCAACTGACCGGCGGCGTCGCGCACGACTTCAACAATCTTCTCACGCCCATTCTCGGCAGTCTCGATTTGCTACGCCGGCGTAATGTCGGCACCGAACGCGAGCAGCGCTTGATTGAGGGCGCGCTGCAGTCTGCTGAGCGTGCCAAAACGTTAATCCAACGACTGTTGGCGTTCGCGCGCCGTCAGCCGTTGCAGCCGAGCGCGGTCGATGTCGGGGGTCTCGTCTCGGGCATGGCCGACTTGATTGCCAGCACATCCGGTCCGCAGATTCGTGTCGCCGTCCACGTCGCCGATGAATTGCCGGCTGCCAAGGGCGACCCGAACCAACTCGAAATGGCCATTCTCAATCTCAGCGTGAACGCGCGCGATGCGATGCCCGAAGGCGGCACGCTTACGGTGGCGGCGGCGTCGGAAACGATCGGAAACGCCCATCGCTCGCAGCTCAAACCAGGTCCCTATGTTCGCCTCTCCGTGGCCGACACCGGCACCGGTATGGACGACGCGACGCGTGCACGCGCGATCGAGCCGTTCTTTTCAACGAAAGGGATCGGAAAGGGCACCGGTCTCGGGCTGTCGATGGTTCATGGGCTCGTTGCGCAACTCGGCGGAGCTCTCGCGATTTCGAGCAAACCGGGTCTCGGTACGAGCGTTGATCTGTGGCTCCCGGCAACCGACACCGAAGCGGCATCGGGTGGACGCGAGGACGAGGCGGCGCTGCAACGGCCGTCGCTAGGACGCGTGCTGCTTGTCGATGACGAGGATGTCGTGCGCATGACGACAGCCGACATGCTGACCGATATCGGTTACGACGTCGTCGAAGCCAATTCAGCCGAGACGGCGCTGCGTCAGCTCGATGCCGGAATGGCGGTCGATCTGCTCATCACCGACCATTTGATGCCCGGCATGACCGGCGCCGATCTGGCGCGCAGTTTCAAGAGCCGAAGGCCGGGAAAGCCGGTTCTCATCGTCTCCGGCTATGCAGACACGGAGGCGATCGCCCCTGATCTGCCGCGACTGGCGAAGCCGTTCCGACAGGCCGAGCTCGTCAACATGCTGTCGTCGATGATGAGCAGGAACGCATAGCAACAACCCGGCCTGATCATCAGGCCGGGCGATCGATTTCACTTTGCAGCGCTTCCCGTGGTCGGTGACGAGCCAGACGTGCCGAAGCCTTTCTGTAGCTGAGCCACCGCAAAGTCCTGCGCCTCTTTGGCTTTCGCGACGACCGCGTCCATGCCGAAGAATTCATGGGTCACGCCCGCGTAGGTCTTTTGCGTCACGTCATTGCCGGCCGCTTT
>JANMAN010000691.1:0-7183 GCA_031359885.1 Tardiphaga sp.
ACATCCATGAATCGAATCCTGAGTTTTGAAGACGGCGGGCATGCACGCGAAGGCCGACAGCCCCGCGCAATTCGTCGTTGCTGCCTATCATAAGTTCGGGCACCTGAAGCGGCAAATGTCCCAAGATCAAAAAACGCCAGAGATTGTCACCATCGCGACGCGCGCAGCACCTGCGGTGTTCGTCCTGCTGTGGAGCACCGGTTTCGTCGGCACCAAATACGTCCTGAACGGTGCCGAGCCGCTGACCTATCTGGCGATCCGCATGGTGCTGGTCGTGGCGCTGATGGCGTTGATCGCCACGATCGCGAAGGCGCGTTGGCCGACCGCCGCCGGCATCGGCCACAGCATCGTCGCCGGGCTTCTCGTGCACGGCTTCTATCTGGCGGGTACGGCGATCGCGATTTCGCATTCGATCCCGGCGGGTTTGTCGGCGTTGATACCGGGCCTGCAACCGATCCTGACATCGACGCTGGCGAGCCGTTTTCTCGGCGAGCGCGTCACGCCGTTGCAATGGGCCGGTCTGCTGCTCGGCCTCGGCGGCGTCGCGATGATCCTCTGGGGACGGCCGATGAGCGGCGATGCCGGCTGGGGCTGGCTCGCATCCGGCGTGTCGCTGGTCAGCATCACGCTCGGCACGCTCTACCAGAAGCGCTTCTGCGGCGGCATCGACTGGCGCACCGGCAATACGATCCAATATCTTGCCGCGCTGGCGCTCTATGCCGCCGGAGCCTTTGCGTTCGAGACGCGCGTGGTGAACTGGACGGCCGAGTTCGTCGGCGCCGTGATCTGGCTTGCGGTGGTGTTGTCGATCGGCTCGATCGGTCTGCTGTATTGGCTGATCCGGCGCTCGGCTGCGACGCAAGTGGCGAGCCTGTTTTATCTGGTGCCGGCGACGACCGCTGTCATGGCCTACGTGCTGTTCGGAGAAAAGCTCGGCATCGTCGCCGTCGTCGGCATGGTCGTTTGCGCGGCCGCGGTCTTGCTCGTCAACCGCAAGCCGCAGCCGACACCGGCCGCTCCGTAGCGTGCCAGTCTCATCTCAGCAAAAAGCCTCCGGGTGTCCCCGGAGGCTTTTCATCCATCGCTCTTGGATCGCGATCGTCGGACGAGACGTTTAGCGCTTCGCCTTCTTGGCTTTTTTGGCGGTCTTCGCGGTCTTGGCCTTCTTCGGTGCGGCCTTCTTGGTCTTCTTGGCGGTTTTCTTCGTCGCCTTCTTCACGGACTTCTTGGCGGTTTTCTTCGCGGTGGTCTTAGCGGCCTTCTTGGTCGCTTTCTTCGCGGTCTTCTTCGCGGCCTTCTTTGCTTTCTTCACGGTGCTCTTCTTTCCTGTTGTCTTCGCGGCTTTCTTGCCGGCGACTTTGGTGGTTTTCTTCGCGGCCTTCTTGGTCGCGCGCTTCGCCGATTTCTGCGGCGGGCTAGCGGGCGCCGGCGTCGGTTCGGCCGGTATCACATGCATCAAATTTTCATCGTCCATCTCATCCTCCAGAGGTTTGGATGATTGACGATAACCGATTCGCTGAAAAGTTGAGCACGACACGATTCGCTTTCAACCGATCACGCAGGCGTTTTCGACGACGCGGCATCAGTTGCGGGTCGTTGCATAGGCCTTCAGCGCACGGTCGCGCGCCATCTTGTGATCGACGATCGGCTGCGGATAGGTCTCGCCGAGAACGATGCCGGCGGTGCGCAATTCCAGCGGCGTCGCGGTCCACGGCGCATGGATCGACTTTGCAGGAAGTCCTTGCAGCTCAGGCACCCAACGCTTCACATAGTCGCCGTCCGGATCGAATTTCTCGCCTTGCAGAACGGGATTGAAGACGCGGAAATAGGGCGCGGCATCGGCCCCGCAGCCGGCGACCCATTGCCAGTTCGCGGGGTTGCTGCCGGGATCGGCATCGACCAGCGTGTCCCAAAACCACGCTTCGCCGCGTCGCCAATCTATCAACAGATGCTTCACGAGAAACGACGCGACGACCATCCGCACGCGGTTATGCATCACGCCCGAGTGCCAGACTTCGCGCATTCCGGCATCGACGATCGGGTAGCCGGTGCGTCCACGGCACCATGCGTGGAAGGCGTCGTCGTCGTCGCGCCACGGAAAATCGTCGAACGACGATTGAAGATTTTTCAGATGCAGATCGGGTAGATCGTAGAGCAGGTGACGGCAGAACTCGCGCCAGCCGACTTCGCTCATCAGCTTGGCGATGTCGTTGCCGTGCGCGGCGCGGCGGTCGGCGGCAAAGCTCGCGGCATGCCACATCTGGCGCGGACTGATTTCGCCAAAACGTAAATGCGGCGACAGCCGCGTCGTCGCCGCGCGGTCCATGCGGTCGCGGTTGGTGGCATAGCCCGACACGCCGCCGTCGAGAAAGCTGTCGAGCTTGCCCTGTGCTGCGGCTTCGCCCGGCGTCCAGGTCTCGCGCAATCCGCCGGCCCAATCGGGCGTCGTCGGCTCGAACTGCCAATCGTCGATGTCGTCGCTGGCGATCGTCGGGCCTGCTGTCAGGGCCGTGGGTGCCGGCAGCGGGGCCGGCGGATCGCCGAGCGACTGCACGCGTTTCCAAAACGGCGTGAACACCCGCAGCCCGCGCCCCTCTTTGTTGCGGATCGCCGTCGGGCTGACCAGTAGACCGCCCGGTAGGCGATTCACAACGACGCTCAAACCGTCCATCGCGTCCGATACCTGCTGCGCGACATCGGCATCCGCCGCGATGGCGATCTTGTTCCAGTAGATCGCGGCCGCGTTCGTCTCCCGCGCGACGGCGGCCAGCACGTCGGCCGCAGCGCCTCGGCGCAGCACCAATGCGCCACCGATCGCTGCGAGACTCGTTGCAAGCGCGCGCAGCGATTGTGCGAGCCACCAGCGCGACGCCGCGCCGAGCGGCCGCGCCTTCGGCGGATGCAGCGCCGCACTTTCTTCGTCATGAACGAAAACGCAGATCACCGGCGCGCCGGACTCGCAGGCCGCATGCAAGGCCGGGTGATCCGACAGCCGGAGGTCGTCGCGAAACCAAACGATGCAGGGGCGTGAGGGAGATGAGGGTGATGATGTCATGTGAAGGTCTATCCCGAACCGAACGCGACGCGCATATTTTTCAGCCGCCTGAGCCTTCGTTAATGCCGCATTAAAGCTAACCGGGCAAATTCAGGGAGGTGGGGAAACAAATTGTCATGGCTCTCGGATTTTTTAGAAATTTCAATTTTAAGTTCAAGATGAAGATCGGAACCAAGGCTGCGATTTGCGCTGCCGTTTTGATCGCGGTGAACACGGGTCTCGTGGTCGGCGCCGGCTATTGGTCGCTGTCGAACGAGTTCGCCAAGCGCGCCCGCGCCGAAATCGATATGAATCTGCGAGGGCTGACACAGGCCTTCAGCGAGACATTCACAGACGCCAAGATATCGCTGCGCGACGGCGTCGTGGCCCGGGCCGAAGTCGCCAAGATGCCAGAATTCAAGGACCACGCGATCGTCGATCGCGCGGTGACCTATGTCGGCGGCAACGCCACTTTGTTCGCGCTCGACGAAGCGTCCGGCCAGTTCTTTCGCCGCTCCACCAACGTGAAGAAAGAGAACGGCGATCGCGCCGTCGGCACCACGCTCGCGGCCGACCACCCGGCGCAGGCCGTTCTGCGGCGCGGTGAGGCCTACAAGGGCCCAGCGATGCTGTTCGGAAAATCCTTCTTTACGGCGTATCAGCCAATTCTTGGTCCCTCCGATAAAGTCGTCGGCATCCTGTATGTTGGCATTCCCATGGCGCAACTGGACAGCATGCTGACCGAAGCGATTCAGGCCATGGCGATCGCCGCTGGCCTCGCGGCGTTGCTCGTGCTGGCCATGACGATGCTGATCGTGCGTCGCATCACCAATCCGCTGAAGTCGGTGACGGGATCGCTGACGGCGATCGCGGAGGGGGCATCGGACGTCGAGATCGCGCATCAAAATCGTCACGACGAGATCGGCGAGATCGCGCGCACGATCGTCGTTTTCAAAGCCAACGCCGAAGAACGTCGCGGTCTTGAGGCCAAGCGGATCGAGGCCGATCTGATGGCTGCGGAGCGTCGCAAAGCCGATCTGCGCCATTTCGTGGATGATTTCCAGACGAGCGTCGGTGGCATCATCGACAATGTGTTGCACTCGTCGAACGAATTCGAACTGGTGGCGCGGCAGCTCACGGAAGCGGCGCGCAACACGGCCCGGCTGTCCGGCGAATCCGCGGGCGCGTCGGAGACGGCGTCCGAGCACGTCCGCAGCGCGGCTGATGCGTCCGACGAGTTGTCCAAGTCGATCGTCGAGATCAGCCGCCGCGTCCAGGAGTCCAACGGGATCGCGTCCGAGGCGGTGAGGCAGGCCAACGAGACCGATCAGCGCATGGCGGCATTGTCCGAAGCCGGCACCCGGATCGGCGATGTCGTTAAATTGATCACGTCGATTGCCGAACAGACCAATCTGCTCGCGCTCAACGCGACGATCGAGGCCGCGCGCGCCGGCGAAGCGGGTCGTGGCTTTGCCGTCGTGGCGCAGGAAGTGAAAAGTCTCGCAGGCCAGACCGCCAAGGCCACCGACGAAATCCGCAACCACATCGACAACATGCAGGTCGCGACGCAACAGTCCGTCGGTGCGATCAAGGCGATCGGGCATACCATCGAACGGATCAATGAAATCGCGACGTCGATTTCGGCTGCCGTCGAGGAGCAGGGGGCCGCGACCCAAAACATCGCGCTCAGCGTTCAAGCCGCTGCCGGAGGCACCAACGAGGTGGCCGCGAGTTTCGGCGAGGTCGCACGCGGTGCCAATGAAACGGGGGAGACATCGAGCCGCATGTTCGCATCGGCGCAGTCGCTATCCGGCGAGAGCCTTCACCTCAAGGCAGAGGTGGAAAAATTCCTTGAAGGCGTGCGCGCCGCCTGACGCGCGTCGTTGCTCATAGGCCGCATTGCAACGGAACGCGCATTGGCGCGTAATATATCAACCGGTATCCATCGATTCCGGTTGAGCGCCCGGCGGAGATTTACGTGAAGCGAAATGTTGTTCTTTATCTAGCCACCATGGCGGTGATGTTGCCGCTTGATCTTTTGTTTCTTGGTCTCGTCGCCAAGGGTTTTTTCCAGTCACAGGTCGGCGACATGCTGGGCGATATCCGTCCAGTGCCGGCAGTGCTGTTCTATCTGATCTACATCGTCGGCATCATGATCTTCGTCAACGGGTCGCCGGACGCGACATGGCGATCGACGTTGGTGTTCGGCGCGCTGTTCGGCTTCTTTTGCTACGCGACCTTCGAACTGACGTCGCTGGCGCTGCTCAAGCATTGGACCTGGTCCGTGGTCGTCGTCGATATCGCTTGGGGCAGTTTCGTCACGGCGGTTGGTGCCACGCTTGGCTTGTTGCTCGCCAACTGGGTGATGCCGAAAGTTTGACGGCATCGAATGCAATGACAGAAGGCGCGCCGCTCAGATCGGCGCGCCGTTGTTTTTGGTGAGACGTCCTATTTGGGCTGCGGCACGATGCGGATGTACGGCTTCGGTGACTTCCAGCCGTCCGGATAGATCGTCTTCGCCTCGTCGTCCGTTACCGAGCCTGCGATGATGACGTCGCCGCCCTGCTGCCAGTCGGCCGGTGTGGCGACGCGGTGTTTCGCCGTCATCTGCAAGCTATCGATCACACGCAAGATCTCTTGGAAATTGCGGCCCGTCGTCATCGGATAGACCAACACCAGTTTGATCTTCTTGTCAGGCCCGATGATGAACACGTTGCGGACCGTGGCATTGTCTGCCGCCGTTCGAGTAGATGCATCGCCGGACACCGCTGCCGGCAACATGTCGTAGAGTTTCGAGATCGCCAGATCGGTGTCGCCGATCATCGGAAAGTTCGGGGCAAGGCCCTGCGTTTCCTGGATGTCGTCGGCCCACAACGCATGCTTGGCGATCGGATCGACGCTCAATCCGATCAGTTTGACGTGGCGCTTGTCGAATTCCGGCTTGAGATGAGCCAAAGCGCCCAATTCGGTCGTGCAAACCGGGGTGAAATCCTTCGGATGGGAAAACAGAAGCGCCCAGTCGCTTCCGATCCAATCATGGAATTTGATCTTGCCTTGGGTCGTCTCGGCTTCGAAATCAGGTGCGGTGGTGCCGATGTTCAACGTCATGCTTCGTCCTATCCGGTTCAATCAACACGCGAAATCAGTCTTGAGATTATAGATTGCCGCATTGCGGTGCGATACGGCCTGGACAAAAGGACAACATCCTTCCGCGTCGGCGTCTGAAACCAGCATGAGTTTCTCCGCGCCGTCGGTCGGGCGGAAAAATCACACTTCGCCGAAATCCGGCGTGCCCCGAGATTGCCTTATGCATGCCGCAGCGCCGCCGGAGCGGCCTGCGAAGTCCTGCCTCAACCCGAGCGACGCGTCGGCTGGACCCGAGGCCCTGTTGCGACGAATCATCTTGAATTCGCCCGATCACGAACACGATCCCTTAACCATTCGTTCACGTCCGCAGGGACATGCTGAACTTCAGGTTGAAGCAAAAAGAAGAGTAGTTTGAATGTCGATACAAGTAACCGCGTGGTCAGCCGATCCGACTGCGGCGATCCAACCCTCCCAAATTGCCGACCGGGCGACGGCGGCGCAGGCGCTCGCTGTCGTTCGCGACGGGATTATCACGGGAGAAGGGCCGACCACGCGCGGCCGAATTCATTTCTCCCGTGCGCTCGACGCGGATGACGCGGCTTGGTGCGCGCGCATTCTGACCGCGCTTGCTGTGGCCGATCAGCCGGTCAGCCGCGCCGAAGCCGAGACGTTATTTCAGATCAACGACGCAGCAGCCGAGCGCAGCGACGGCGGCCAGTTCGACGATTTGTTCGCGAAGGCGATCGTCCACCATGCCGCGTCGGCATCGGGGTTGCCGGTGCCGTCGCGCGCCGTGGCCTTGTCGCCGGACACCGCGATCGATAGCTGGGCGCCGACTCAGGCGATCGGCGTCAACATCGAAGTCCTGGAATGGATCGCGAGCCAGATGCGCGGCAAACACCGCAGCAATCGTATGCTGATGGCGCTGGTCGCCACCCTCGTCGGTGCCGCGACCTTGCCGCTGGCGACGCTGCCAAACATTCTGGATTACGGAATGTAAGCGCGTCCGACCAAGCAAACTGAGCAATAAGACAGAATGCCCGGCCATGTGCCGGGCATTCT
>JANMAN010000694.1:0-9872 GCA_031359885.1 Tardiphaga sp.
GGCAAAATCTTTACAGCTCTCCCCATAGGGGAGAGGTGAGGCAGTGCCCGTTGGTCCAGCCCCGTAATTCATATCAATCGCGCTCGGCTTTGATGATTTCCGTCATGGTGACGCCAAGCTTGTCCTCGACGAGGACGACCTCGCCGCGCGCGACCAGCCGGTTGTTGACGTAGATGTCGATCGCTTCGCCGACGCGGCGGTCGAGTTCGAGCACGCTGCCGGGCCCGAGCTTCAACAATTCGCCGACATCCATCTTGGAGCGTCCAAGCACCGCCGAGACCTGCACGGGCACGTCGAAGACCGCTTCGAGATCGGCCGCGATCCGCAACACCTGCTCGCTGGTATCCTGCGTCGCATCGTCGGGCAGGCCGCTATGCGGGCCGTTCAGATCGGGCAACGGCATGTGGGTGTCGGTGTTCATAACGATGTCCTCAGCCTAAATTTCGGGACGCCATATAGCGCCCGACGAGTTCGGAGATCTTGGCTTCGGTCGCGGCGCGCTCCAGCACGACGCCGCCATCCGCCCATTCGATCTTGCAGTCGCCGCCGGTGATATCCGGCTCGGCGAGAATCACGAGACGACCTTGGAAGCCGCTATTCTTGGCAAGCTTCTCGATCTCGACGCGGCCCGCGTCGTACAGCGCGTCGTTGATCCGCACCACGAGATGCGGCGTCGCGACGAGATGCCGGAAACAATCGCTGACCAATGCCGTCACGGCCGCCATCGGTTCGCCCGCCAGCAATTCGCCCGTGAGTTTTCGCGCGACGGCGACGGCCACTTCGACAGCCTCGGTTTCCATACGGGTTTCGACGCCCGCGAAGCGCGCGGCAACGAGGTTGATCGCGTCGCCGATCTGGTCGAGTGCCTGCGCGGTGCGGCGATCGTTGGCTATCATCGCCTCGTGCTGCGCGGCCTCGAAGCCGATGCGATAGCCGCGCGCTTCGGCGGCCGCGACCTGCTCGGCGACGTCGGCCATCTCGGCCGCGTTGGCGGCACGACCGATGCTGCTCTCGGGCGCGGAGAAGTCGACGTCGAACAGAAATTTTGCCGGGGCACCCATCAATACACCAGCTCGTCGTCGGCGCGGTTCTTCGACAGCGTGATCTCGCCCTTGGCGGCGAGATCCTTGGCGAGGTTGACCATCTGCGCCTGCGCATCGTCGACGTCGCGCAGCCGGACCGGACCCAGCGCCGCCATGTCGTCGGTCAACAATTTGGCGGCACGCGACGACATGTTGCCGAAGAAGAACGCCTTGACCTCTTCGTTGGCGCTTTTGAGCGCGACGCAGAGCTTGTCCTTGTTGATGCTGCGCATCAGCGTCTGCGCCGAACCGGCGTCGAGCTTGATCAGGTCGTCGAAGGTGAACATCAGCGCCTTGATGCGCTCGGCGGCTTCGCGATCTTCTTCTTCCAGCGAGGTGATGAAGCGGGTCTCGGTCTGGCGATCGAAATTGTTGAAGATTTCCGCCATCACCTCATGGGCGTCGCGGCGGCGGGTCTGCGACAGGTTCGACATGAATTCGATGCGCAAGGTCTGCTCGACGCGCTCGATGACTTCCTTCTGCACCGCTTCCATCTTGAGCATGCGGCCGATGACGTCGAGCGCCATATCCTCGGGCAGAATGGCGAGCACGCGCGCGGCGTGTTCGGGCTTCAGCTTCGACAGCACAACGGCCGTGGTCTGCGGGTATTCGTTCTTGAGATAATTGGCGAGGACTTCTTCCTGCACGTTGGAGAGCTTTTCCCACATGTTGCGGCCGGCGGGACCGCGGATTTCTTCCATGATGCCGTTGACGCGATCGGAGGGGAGATATTGCTGGAGCAGGCGATGCGTCGCGTCGAAATTGCCCATCAGCGCACCGGAGGCCGACATCCGCGACACGAATTCGAGCAGCAGATCTTCCACGACGTCGGCCTGGATGGTGCCGAGCGTGGACATCACCAGCGACAATTGGCGGACCTCGTCGTCTTCCAGCAGCGCCCAAACCTTGCCGCCATATTGTTCGCCGAGCGCGAGCATCAAAACGGCCGCGCGCTTCGGTCCGCTCAGCGGTGCGCCCATGGCGCGGCCGTTGCGGTTCGTCGCAAGCGTTGCGATCGCGCTGGCAAGATTGGAGTTGTTCGGTGCGGTTTCGGCCATGTCAGATCACGCGGGCTCGGTCAGCCATTGACGAATGATGGAGGCGGTTTCGGTCGGGTTGCGTTCGGCGATCTCGCCGACCTGATGGATCGCCTGCGCGTTCACCTGGCCCTGGACTTGCGCGACGTCGATCATCGAGGGGCCGGCCGGGACGAGCGCGTGTCCGGTCGCCGTCATGGCTTGCGGATGGGCGCTGCCATCGGCCAAGGCCGGCAACGTGCCGCTATGGCCGATCGCGCCTGAGGCAGGCGGCTTGTCGGCGGCGAGGATCCGCTTCATCAGCGGGCGGATCACCATGAACAGCACGACGAGGCCGAGCAGCAGCATGACGCCGAGTTCGATGCCGTACATGATGTCGTCCTTGTTGAATTGCATCATGCCGAGCAATCCGGTCGATGGCGCCGGCAGCGGCAGAGCTTGCGGCGCTTCGGCGAATTTCAAATTGACGACCTCGACCTGATCGCCGCGCTTCTGATCGAAGCCGATCGCCGAACGCACCAGCGCCGCAATGCGGTCGATCTGGTCCTTGCTGCGCTCCTGATAAACCGTCTCGCCCTTGTCGTTCTTGCCGTAAATGCCGTCGACCAGCACCGCCACCGAGATGCGGTTGACGCGGCCGGCTTCGGTGACTTCGGTCTTGGTGACGCGGGAGATTTCGTAATTGTTGGTCTCTTCGCTTTTCTTGCTCTGGTCGCGCGCGGTCGGCGTGCCCTGTCCTTGGCCGCCCGGCAATTCGTTGGCGACCGAGACTTGGCCGTCCTTCGTGTCGGCCGTCGCGGAGGATTCCTCGCGGCTCTGGCTGGAGCGCAGCACGCGACCTTCGGGGTCGAATTTGTCGGAGGTCTGCGTCACCTTGTTGTAGTCGAAATCCGCCGCGAGCTGGACGCGGGCGCGGCCGATGCCGACGACCGACGACACTATCGCCTCGACCTGGTTGCGCATGCGCTTCTCGAACGCCGCGCGGCGTTCGTCGCCGTTGCCGCCTTCGCCGTTGGCTTCGCCGGCCGCGCCGTCGGCAAGCAACTGGCCGGCTTCGTCCACGATCGAGACGCGCTGTGGCTTCAAACCGTTGACCGCGGAGGCGACGACATGACGGATGGCGCGGACCTGTTGGGCATCGAGCGTGCCGCGAACACGCACCACGATCGAAGCCGACGGCTCCGGCGTCTCGCGCGAAAACAGCGGCCGCTCCGGCAGCACCAGATGCACGCGGGCGGCCTGGATGCGGTCGATGGCGCGGATGGTGCGGGCCAACTCGCCCTCGAGCGCGCGCAGATGATTGATGTTCTGCACGAAGCTTGTGGTGCCGAGCGCATCGGACTTGTCGAAAATCTCGTAGCCGACGCCGCCGCCCTTCGGCAGGCCGGATTCGGCGAGCTTCATGCGCAACCGGGTGACTTTATCCTTCGGCACCATGATGACTGCGCCTTCGTTGCGCAGTTCGAAGGGGATGGCCTGGCGTTCGAGGTCTTTGATGATGCCGGACGAGTCTTCGCTGGAGAGGTCGGTGAACAGCGTCGTCATCTGCGGTGCCGTGGCACGCATGATGACGAAGCCAAAAAAGCCGATCAGCGCCGCGGTCACGGCGATCATCGCCATCACCCGCGCCGCACCCAACCCTTTGAGGAAACTCACCAGACCTTGCAACGCATCAGCCCCGTCAGATTCGGCACCCGAAGATTCGGGGGACATGCCGACTGGGCAGAATTTGCCTATGTGATGGTTTCGATATGGTTAATTTTGGTTAACAGCCGCGAAGAATTCCGAAACGCGACAAACCGGCCGCTCCGTGAGGGCAGCCGGTTGTCGTAAAATACGATTAATCAGGCTTAACGGCGTGTTAACGCGCCGGCTCTAAATCAACGACAGGAACGGGATCACTGTCGATATTGCTGGATGCGGGTGGTGCGCAGCCCCGCGAGGCCGTGCTGGTCGATCGAGAACTGCCAGGAGAGAAATTCGTCGACCGTCAGCGTGTAGCGGCTGCAGGCTTCCTCAAGGGACAGAAGCCCGCCGCGAACGGCGGCGACGACCTCGGCCTTGCGGCGGATCACCCAGCGCTTGGTGCCGGGTGCGGGCAGATCTGCGATCGTCAACGGACTGCCGTCAGGCCCGATGACGTATTTGACCCTCGGGCGGTGGGGTTCTGTCATGGCGTACTCACAAACTCAACAACCACTGTACTCACTAGGAACCACCCTACGCGCCCGGGCTTAAAATTTGCCTAAGCGCAACAGTCCAATACAATTCTCCTTGAAATCGCTTTGTTTGGAAGATGGAGGCGGCAGGTGCCGCGACCGGCTTGGGTCGCCTCAACCCCGTGCGGGGAGGGACTGTTAGCTCACGATGCCCTTGACCTGGCTCACGGTGTATTTCTCGCCGCCGATCGACAACAAAGGCGGCGATTGCGTGAGATCCACCGAACTGACGACGCCCTGCACCTGCGTGGTGACGCCGACCGTATTGCCCGTGGCATCCTTCGCCGTCGCGGTGAGCGTGTATTTTCCAGCCGGCCATTGCGTGGTGCCGTCGGTGCCCTTGCCGTCCCAGGCGAACGCCTGATTGCTGCCGGCCGACAAGGCATAGCGGCCGGTAAAGACGTTCTGGCCATTGGCATTGGCGATGGTGACATCGACAGTGGCATCTTTCGGCACGTCGAGATTCCACGTCGCCGCGTTGTTCGCCAACGTCGCCGTGCCGCCATCGACGACGGCGGTCTTGCCGACGAAGCCCAGCGCTTGCGTGGATTGCGCGGTCTGCTGCAACGACACCAGCGTCGAGAGCTGATCGTTCGACTTCAACTGCTGCTCGACCTGCGCGAACTGCACGAGTTGCTGCGTGAACTGATTGGTGTCGAGCGGGTCGAGCGGGTTCTGGTTCTGCAATTGCGTCGTCAGCAGCGTCAGGAAGGTCTGGAAATTGCCGGCGAGCGTGCCCGACGTCGATGACGTCGACTTGTCGGTACTTGCGGGCAGGGCGGTGGTGCCGGATACAACCGGACTGGCTACGCCTGAGGTTGTCGCCATGTTCGTCTCCTTAGATTCTGATATCGACGCCGGTGCTGGATGCCAGCATGCGGCCATAGCTGCGTCCGGCGGACGCGATTGACACATTGTCGTCGGTCGCGATCACGAGCCGCTGCATCGCCGGCCTATCGTCGCCGCCCTGACGGTTCGGGTTGCTGTTCTGCCCGGACAGCGACTGATCGCTCAGGCTGAATTGCAGGCCTTTGTCGGACGTCTGTAGTCCGGCGTCGTTCAACGCGCGCTGCAATTGCGGCGCGTCCTGCCGCAGCATCGCCAGCGTCTCCGGCTTCTCGACCGTGAGATGCGAGGTGACGTTGCCGTGGCGGTCGACGTCGAGGCGCACGTCGATGCGGCCGAGTTCGGCGGGATCGAGGCGGATGTCGAAGCTGGTCTTGCCGCTGATCGCGGTCGTGGCAATCTGCATCGCCAATCCATTGAGCGGCACCGGCGCGGTCTGCGAGGCGACGACGCTGACATGCGGCGCGGCCGTCGCGATCGTTGTTGCGGTCGGCGCGGCAGGCTGCGCTGGCGTAAACGACTGAGCGGTTGCGTCCGCTGCAATGGTCGGAGCGGCGGCGGCGTGACGCTCGTGGGGCGTCGGCGATACAAGAGAGTCTGCCGGCGAGGCGTCGGGTTTCGCGAGTGCTTGTCCGTCCGCTGTCTTTGCTTCGGGGTTGGTCGGCGCGGGCGAAGCTGCGGCGACCGGCTCGCCCGCTTTCGTATCAGCGGAAGCGGTGGCTGCAGTGCCTGCGGTCGTCGTGGTCGTGATCGCGTCCGTCGCGGTTTTCGCCGCAGACTTCGGCACGGACGCAACGGCCGTGGCCAGCGCCGGATCGGCGGCGAGGGCCGTGGCGTTGGGTGCTTTCGGCGGCGTCGCGGCCTCGATGGTGGCGGCCGTGGCCGCCAGTGCCGCCGCCGCGATCGATAGCGGGCCAGCCTCCGCGACGGGCGCGGGGGCGGTCGCGACGACGGGAATGACGGGCGTTTGCGGCACAACGATCGGCGCAACAGGTGCGGCTGCGACAGCCGTTGCCGCTGGATCGAGCGCTGCATCTGACGATGCTTTAACGTCCGACAAAACATCGGCATCGGGCGTCGCGGCCGTCGCCGGTTTCGTTGTTGCGGCCGTTGCTGTCGCGCTCTCGGGGGCTGCCGGGTCCGATGTTGGGGTTTCGGCAACCGGCGCGTCGTTCTCCCGAACGCAGGTGTCGTTATCCGTGCGCGCGGTGTCGTCGCGGCGATCCTCCGCGGCCTTCGGGCGAACCGCCTGGTCGCTCGCCCCAGCGCGCGCAGGCTCTGCCGGGCGCGGCGCGCTGTCATCGACCATGGCCGAGAAATCGTCGCGCGGAGGGGCTGCGTCGTCGCGCGGGGGTTTGCTGCGCGGCGGCTGGACTTGGATGCTGGCGGCGAGGTCGACGGAAAGCGCGGTCACGGGAGGCCTTTGGATTGAATTGCACCCTCGATTTTGCAAGGACCGCGCCAGTAATATTTAGAAGCAAAATCAATGGTTTATAAAATCGACTAAGGCGAAGCGGGTCATGCGTTTCTGCCCGGCGGCAAGTTTTGCCGCGCCGTTCGCGCAATTCGCCGGCCGTGCATTGCCTCGGCAGGGTGGCGACGATATGTAAAAGCGATGCCAAGCCCCACCCTCAACAGCCTCGATCTGCCGGGTCGCCCGGAAGACACGCGCGTTGTCGTCGCGATGTCCGGCGGCGTCGACTCATCGGCCACTGCCGCGCTGCTGAAGGCCGAGGGCTACGACGTCGTCGGCATCACACTGCAATTGTACGATCATGGCGCGGCGACGCACCGCAAAGGCGCGTGCTGCGCCGGGCAAGACATCCACGACGCCCGCGATGTGGCCGAGCGACTCGGCATTCCGCATTACGTGTTGGATTATGAAAGCCGCTTCCGCGAATCCGTGATCGACAATTTCGCCGCGAGCTATGCCGCGGGCGAGACGCCGGTGCCGTGCATCGAGTGCAACCGCTCGGTGAAGTTTCGCGACTTGCTCCGAACGGCACGCGATCTCGGCGCGCAGGCATTGGCGACCGGGCATTACGTCGCGTCACGCCGCCGCGACGACGGCGCGCGCGCTCTTGTCTGCGCCGCCGACTCCGATCGCGACCAGAGCTACTTCCTGTTCGCCACGACGCAGGAGCAGCTCGATTTTCTGCGCTTTCCGCTCGGCGACATGACCAAGCCGCAGGCGCGCGAATTGGCGCGGCGTTTCGATCTCGCCGGCGCCGACAAGCAGGACAGCCAGGACATCTGTTTCGTGCCGACCGGCCGCTACACCGACATCATCGCCAAGCTGCGGCCGAACGCGATGGAGCCGGGCGACATCGTCGATGCGACCGGCCGCGTGTTGGGCCATCACCAAGGCATCGTGCATTTCACCATCGGCCAGCGCCGCGGCCTCGGCATCGCGTCCGATGCGCCATTGTATGTCGTCGGCATCGACGCCGCGTCGCGTCGCGTCGTCGTCGGCCCGCGCGAGGCGTTGCGGATGCATCGGATCGCGCTGCGCGACATCAACTGGATCGGCGATGGGTCTTTGGAAACCGCTGTTACGGACGGGCTCGAACTTTTCGTGAAAGTGCGCTCGACCCGCGCGCCGCAGCCGGCCTGGTTACGGGCCGCGAACGGCGGCTACGAGGTCGAGCTCGTCGGCGGCGAGGAGGGCGTGTCGCCCGGCCAGGCCTGCGTGTTCTACGATGCGCCGGACGGACAAGCGCGCGTGCTCGGCGGCGGTTTCATCGTCAGCGCCCGCGCCAGAGCCGATCATCATCGGGAGACGCCGGCGCTTGTGAGCGCGCGCGGCTGACACAAGACATTAGGGCGGACCAATGGGGGATATCGACCGGGCGGGAGTCGCCAAAGCCTACGGGCTGTGGGCGCCGGTCTACGACATCGTCTTCGGCAAGGTGTTCGATTCCGGCCGGCAGGCGACGATCGCCGAGGCCGACAGGATCGGCGGCCGCGTGCTCGATGTCGGCGTCGGCACGGGTTTGTCGCTGTCGGACTACGCACGCACGACCAAGCTTTGCGGCGTCGATATCTCGCTGCCGATGTTGCGCAAGGCTCAGGAGCGCGTCCGCGGGCAGAATCTCACCAATGTGGAATCGCTCGCGGTGATGGACGCCAAGGCGCTGGCGTTTCCCGATGCGTTTTTCGACGCGGTCGTCGCGCAATACGTCATCACGGCCGTCCCGGACCCCGAGGCGACGCTCGACGATTTCATTCGCGTGCTGAAGCCGGGCGGCGAGTTGATCCTCGTCAACCACATCGGCGCGGAGAACGGCCCGCGTAAACTGTTCGAGCTCGCGTTTGCGCCGCTCGCGCGTCGGCTCGGCTGGCGCCCGGAATTTCCATGGCAGCGGCTGGTCGATTGGGCCGCCGCGCATGGCGGCGTGACGTTGAGCGAGCGCCGCCCGATGCCGCCGATGGGGCATTTTTCGCTGATCCGCTACCGTAAGAGCTAGGCTGCGGCATCGCATCCCGGAACCAGCCTCGGCCGCGACTGTTCTCCGTTCATGCAGATCAAAACGCTCATCGCCGCCATCGCTTTGTCGGTTCTACCGACCTCTGGTTTCGCCCAGACATCTCCGCCGAAGCAGGACTGTGCGCCGACGCAGACCAAACCGAACGATCCGAATGGACTGAAGACAACTGGCAGCGACAAGCCGTTGACGGAGAAGCTTGCCGAGACCGGCGGCGTGCTGTGTCCGCCGTCCACCGGCGATACGGACATTCGCGTGCCCGCGCCGACGACGGGCAGCAATATGCCGGTGGTTCCGCCGCCGGGCAGTTCGGGCGGCGATTCGACGGTCAAACCCAAATAGAGCGCGCGCGGGCTTGCTTGACAGGCGCGGACGCGAAACCTTATATGCCGCGCGTTCTGGCCGATGCTGCATAGGCATGGACACGACGCCGTGGCGGGGTAGCTCAGCTGGTTAGAGCACGGGAATCATAATCCTGGGGTCGGGGGTTCGAGTCCCTCTCCCGCTACCAATTTCTGAAAATCATCGAATCGAAACATCGCTGCATCGATCGCGTATTGCCGCGACCGATGTCGCTCGCGGACGCTTGCTGGCGTGAATGCACCGTCGCCGAGATGCGACACGATGCTGCGAGTTCTCGCGAACCACGATGGTTTCGGAGCCACGTCCAACCGATTTGCGCGGTTCGAGGTTTTTTTGCAACGAAATTCAAATCGCAACAGAACGAATCTCACGGCAGTATCGGCGGTTTTCAAAAGCTATTTTCGAGAATCACAAAGACCGAAAGCGCCTCGTATCAAAGTACGGTCGGGGATTCTCATTTCGACTTTACGACCTTAGCGGCGATTATGTGCGATTTCTTAAAGTAATGATGCACGATCAAAAAAAGTAATTCGACATCGCGTGCTAACGCGGTTCTACTTTCTCAAAGACGTATCCAAAAAATAACGAGGGTCGTTAGCCCGACAAACTGTCGACAGCCGTCGACGGTCACGAGTTTGCACGTCGGCGTTTCACCGAAAGTGCCAGGGCGTAACCTGCGAGTTGATAGGTGTTGCAATGAGCTTGTCGTTTGCTTTTCGAAATCGCCGCGACAACGGCGTCAAAGATCGCAGCCCTGCCTTCAAATTATATCGAGCCGCGTTGTTCGCCAGCACAATGCTCGTAACGCAGCAAGCATGGGCTCAACAGGCCTATTTCAAT
>JANMAN010000716.1:0-2200 GCA_031359885.1 Tardiphaga sp.
GCACGGCGGATGAGCTGGAAGGCGTCACCGAATCCGAAGTGCTGAAATTTGCGGCCGAAATCCGCCGCCGCTTCGTCCTGCCCGATGTTGACGATGCCCCGACGGATCGCGCGGGTCCGCGTGAAATGCTCGAACAACGCCTCGCCGTCGCCACGCCGAATCGCGCGCGTCAGCTTCGACAAATCTTCCTGAAACTCGCCGAGCATTTCCAGCACCGCATCCTTGTTGGTCAGGAACACGTCGCGCCACATCGTCGGATCGGACGCCGCGATGCGGGTGAAATCGCGAAAGCCGCCGGCCGAGAATTTCAGCACTTCGGATTCTGTCACGCCTTCCAGCTCATCCGCCGTGCCGACGATCGTGTAGGCGATCAGATGCGGCAGATGGCTCGTGACCGCCAGCACCAGATCATGATGCTCCGCGGTCATCGTTTCGACATTGGCCCCGATCGCGCGCCAGAACGCCGCGAGGCGCTCGACCTGACCCGCATCCGCGCCGGCGGGCGGCGTGAGGATGCACCAGCGATTGTTGAACAACTCCGCGAACCCAGCATCGGGGCCTGAGTTCTCGGTGCCGGCCACCGGATGCGCCGGGATCAGATGCACGTCGCCAGACAGATGCGCGGCCATGTCCTTCAGCACGCTGCCCTTCACGGAGCCGACATCCGAGACGACGGCCCCGGCTTTCAGATGCGGCGCGATCTCCTGTGCGATGTCGCCGCAAATGCCGACCGGCACGCAGAGAATTACCAGATCGGCGTTCGTCACGGCCTCCGCATTGGTGGCGACAACCTCGTCCGCGAATCCCAATTCGACGACACGCGCGCGCGACGCCTCCGAGCGCGCGGTGACGACGATCGTGTTGACGATGCCCTGACGCCGCGCGGCGCGGGCGATCGAACCGCCGATCAGGCCCGCGCCGATGATCGCGACGCGATCGAAGATGATTGCGCCGCTCACGCCTGCGCCAAATCTTTGGCGGCCATGAAATCGCGCAGCGCCGCGAGCGCCAGTTCGTTGGCCTCGTCGGTGCCGATGGTCATGCGCAACGAATGCGGCAGTTTGTAATTGCCGAGCGCGCGCAGCACGAGACCGCGTTCGGTGAGGAACGCGTCGGCGGCGGCGGCGGTCTTGCTGCCGGTTTCCGAAAAATGCATCAGGATGAAGTTCGCCACGCCCGGCGTCACCTTGATGCCGAGCTTGGTGATTTCGTCCGTCAGACGGGCGCGCCACTGCTCGTTGAAAAGCTGCGACATCCGAATATGCGCGGTGTCCTCGATCGCGGCCTTCGCCGCCAACATCGCCGGCGTCGAGACGTTGAACGGGCCTCGGACACGATTCACCGCATCGACGATGTGTTCGGGACCGAACATCCAGCCGATCCGCAGCGCTGCAAGCCCGTGGATCTTCGAAAACGTATGCGTCAGCACCGTGTTGTCGTTGGTCGAGACCAACTCGATTCCCATCTCGTAATCGTTGCGCGAGACGTAATCCGAATAGGCGGCGTCGAGCACCAGCAGCACATGGGGCGGAAGCCCCGCGCGTAATCGCCTCACCTCGTCGAACGGAATGTACGTCCCGGTGGGGTTGTTTGGATTTGCGAGCCACACCAGCTTGGTGCGCTCGGTAACGCAATTCAGGATCGCATCGACATTCGTGGTGAAGTCGGTTTCCGCCGCCACGACGTTGACCGCGCCGTTTGCCAGCGTCGCGATCGGATAGACGAGAAAGCCGTGCGTGGTCGAGATCGCCTCGTCGCCGACACCGAGATAAGTGTGCGCCAGCATGTTCAGGATTTCGTCCGATCCCGCGCCGCAGATGATGCGGTCCGGATCGAGCCCGAAGGATTTGCCGATCGCTTCGCGCAGGATCCGCGAGGTGCCTTCCGGATAGTCTTCGAGGTGCGTCGATGCGGCGCGATAGACCTCGATCGCCTGCGGCGACGGGCCAAACGGCGTCTCGTTGGCCGAGAGCTTGAACAGCTTGCGACCGGCCACCGGCACCGGGCTCTTGCCGGGCGTGTAGGGCGCAATATCGAGAATGCCGGGCTTTGGCACGGGGCGGGACATCGTCATCTCCGAACTTTGCTTTTTGTCATTCCGGGATGTGCTCCGGCCGGCGATAGCCGGTTGGAGTGCAGGCCCGGAATCCATACTCCCTGTCGGGGTTATGGATTCCGGGCTCGTCCATTTCGCGCAAAG
>JANMAN010000754.1:0-2861 GCA_031359885.1 Tardiphaga sp.
GCGTTTCAGCAATTCGTGCAGCTCGAGCTTTTCCGACGAGTTGAGGCCCGCCGCAGGCTCGTCGAGCAGCAGCAGCACGGGATTGGCTGCGAGCGCGCGCGCGATCTCGATCAACCGCTGATGGCCGTAGGAAAAGCTGGAGATCAACTCGTTGGCGCGTGGCCCTAAGCCGACGAAATTCAACGCCGACAGCGCGCGCTGTTCGAGTGCCGCTGCATCGCCCTTGCCGATCAGATTGTTGCCCGGTCGCTCCGCGCCGATGATGACGTTTTCCAACGCGGTCATCGATCGGAACAACCGGATGTTCTGGAAGGTGCGCCCGAGGCCCGCCGCCGCGCGCAGATGCGGCGGCATCGTCGTCACATCGGTGCCGTCGAGCATCACCTTGCCGGCGGTCGCGTTGTAAAGCCCGGACAGCACGTTGAGCGTCGTCGTCTTGCCCGAGCCGTTCGGCCCGATCAGCGCATGGACGCCGCCGCGCTTCACCGCGATATCGACTTCGTCGACGGCCTTGAGCCCGCCGAAATGCTTCGACAGATGCGTCACCTCGAGCACGGTCTCGCCGCCGATCGTCGCGGGCGTGAGCTGCAGCGGCGGCGCGCTGACGGCGATATGCTTGCGCGGACGCAGGCGATCATAGCCGGCGGTGACGAAGCCCCAGATGCCATCCGGCATGAAGCGGATGATGAGGATGACCGACAGGCCGTAGATCGCGAGATACAATCCCGGCACGCTTTTCAGAAAGCGCAGCCATTCCGGAATGAGAATCAGCAAACCCGTTCCGATCACCGAGCCGATCGGCGACGCGACGCCGCCGAGCAGCGACATCGTCAGAAAGACGATCGATTCCGCGAAGGAGAATTGATCGGGGCTGACATAGGCAAAGCCGCCCGCGAACAAACCGCCGCCGAGCCCGCCCAGCACCGCCGAAATCGCAAAGGCATAGACCTTGGTGCGGAACACATCGATGCCGGTGACGCCGGCCGCGAGTTCGTTGTCGCGCACGGCGCGCATCGCGCGGCCGAGCCGCGTGTCCGGCAGATGCCAGACGATGTAGCCGACGATGGCCAGCATCGCGACGCAGAAGGCGAGGAACGACTGCTGCGACTGGAACAGCATCGGACGGCCGATCTTGCCGACGCCGTCAGGCCCATGCGTCAGCCAGATCGCGTTGATCATGACCAGCGTCACGATCTGCTGGAACGAGATCGTCACCATCGCGAGGTAATGCCCGCCGAGCCGCAGCGTCGAGAGGCCGAGCAACGCACCGGCCAGCAATGCCATGACGCAGCCCGCGATCAGACAGAGCCAGAAGCTGATCTGGTAATCCGACGTGCCAATGGCGACGGCATAAGCGCCGAAACCGAAGAACGCCGCCTGCGCGAGGTTGATCTGGCCGCACAGGCCGAGCACGACCGACAAGCCGAACACGGCGATCGAGAAGGTCGTCGCCTGCATCAGGATGTTGAGCACGTAACCGTCGAAGCGCATCGACGCCGCCAGCGCAACGATGATGGCCGCACCGATGAAATAGGGCGCGTGGCGGATGACAAGCGGCCGCGACCGCGGTGGCGTGACAGCCATGGAAGCCTCGGCGCTCATGCTTTTTCCGCCACGCGTTCGCCGAAGATACCCTGCGGCCGAAAGATCAGAAACAGCACCAGCACGAGGAAGGCGAAGCCATCCTTATACGGCACCGACACATAGGCCGCGCCGAACGTCTCGATGATGCCGAGCGCAAGGCCGCCGATGATCGCGCCGGTGACATCGCCGAAGCCGCCGATGATCGTCGCCGCGAAAGCTTTCAGCGCGATCGTCGCGCCCATCTGGATCGACACGAACAAGACAGGCGCAACGAGGATGCCGGCAAGGCCGCCCAGCACCGACGAGTAGATGAAAGTGATCATGATCATCGACGAGACGGAGATGCCGAGCAGCGAGGCCATCTCCTTGTCCTGCGACGTCGCCTGCAATTTCTTGCCGACCATGGTGTGCTCGAAGAACCAGTAATTGAACGCCACCAGCACGATGGTGACCGCGATGATCAACAGATATTGGCTGTCGAGATAGACCGGACCCATCTGAATGCCGGGCGTCTCGAACCAGCCTTCCAGCACCTGCGGCTGCGGCCCGTAGAGCGCGAGCACGCCGTTGGCCATCAGGATCGACGCGCCGATGGTGGCGATGATGACCGGCAAGAAGGTTCGATGCCGCAAAGGATAATAGACGCCGAGATTGAAGATCGCGCCGATCACCGCCATGCCCAGCAGCGCCAGGATGAAAGACAGCCAATAGGGCAGCGCCATATCGACGGCGAACACGACCATCAGGAACGCCGCGACCATCGAGAACTCGCCCTGCGCGAAATTGACGACGTTGGTGGCGCGGAAGATCAACACGAACCCGAGCGCGACCAGCGCGTAGACCGCGCCGATGCCGATGCCGGTGAAGAGAAGTTGTAACGCGAGGTCCATTGCGGCGATCCGGTGGGAGATATGGCAGGCTACAAAGATTTGTCGGCCGTCATTGCGAGGAGCGATCGCCCTCGCCTTCGAGGGCTATCGTGACGAAGCAATCCAGTCTTTCTCGAAAGAACTGGATTGCTTCGCTCAATTGATATCGGCGAAGACGCCGATATCAATTGGCTCGCAATGACGGACTTTGGCTCCGGATGCGAGCCCCGGAATGACGGCTCACCCATCAATCGTCGAATTCGATATGCTTCTCGAAGACGATATTGCCTTTTTCGTTCTTGACGATGTTGTAGCCGTGCAGGCCGTCGCCCTTGTCGTCGAAATTATATTCGCCCTCGGCGCCGGGGAATTTCTTGATCGACACGATCGCTTCGCGCACCTTTTGCG
>JANMAN010000776.1:0-3032 GCA_031359885.1 Tardiphaga sp.
GTCCGGGCAGTGGCTCGGGTGGTAGCGCGAAGCCAGCGAAGGGTCCGCTCGTTAAAGTCTGAGGCGAGCAAAAATCAAAAACGGGCGGCGATGAATCCATCGCCGCCCGTTTTGTTTTTGATGGACTGTTGCTGTGCGAAAGGGCGGTAGCAGCTTTTCAGGCGCATCAACCTTCGCCCAACAGCTCCCGAACGCGGCGCTTCAACTGCCGGGTTTTTGTCTCGCTCGTGCGAAGCCGTTCCTCGAATTCGGATGACGGCGTGTGGACGACGGCCGCACTGCGGAAAGCGACGCCGGCTGCGTTGTTGCGCCACCAAACGACATGGGCCCGGTAGGACTTGCCCTTCCGCGCGATCGTCAGGCCGATATCGTCGGGCACGCGCATGTCGTTGCTGAACACCACATGCGCGCCTTCCTCGGAAAAATTGCGGACGACGCAAGGCCGTGACCGGCCCGAGCCGGCATCGGCCGTTGCGCCATAGATCACGCGCTCTCTGATCGCTGCTCGCCGCTCGTTCATCTTACGCTCCTGACACGACAGGCGCGCAATCTAGACGAGTTAGTGTTGACGGACAGTTCCTGCGCGCGGCGTTGCGCAAACGTCGTAAATATTTCGGTCTGAGACGAAGGACAATTTTAACTAAGCGGCATGGGTGACGGCTTTTGCGATCGTCTTTTGAGCATCGAAGTCGCGCCGACGCCGCGCCAATTCCTCCGCGCTCAACGTATCGACATTGTTGTAATCGCGCTTCCACACAGCGTCCGCCGCCCAGCGCAAAGGCGATTGCACGGTGGTCCGCGGAGCCGGCGCGCTTTCCAGCACGCGTAGCGCCAGTTCGAGTGTATAGGCCTGCGAAGCGACGTCGTGCGGTTTCCCGGCGGCATTGCCGAGCGGAAAGTCGCTGAACAGAAAGCGCGGAACGCTCGCGTGTTCGACGATGTCCTTGGCGCAGCCCATCACGATCGTGGCGATGCCGTTGGCCTCCAGATGCCGGGCGACCAGCGCGACGGTTTGGTGGCAGACCGGGCAGTTCGGCACCAGCACTGCGGCATCGACCTCGTCGGCGCGGCAGCGCGCCAGGATATCCGGGGCGTCGGTATCCATGGTGACGCGGTGGCTGCGGTTGGTCGGTGCGCCGAAAAAACGCGGTGCGACGTCGCGAATGCGGCCGGTCGCGGCCAAGCAATGGAGTTGAGCCAGCGGGAAGTAAGTCCCGATGTCGTCGGCGCTGGTGTGAACGCGATCATAGGCGATGTGCGAGATGCGCAAATCATGCGTCCTAGACGTATCGCCGTCATAGACCTGGTGGAATTTCGCGGCTCCGTTATACGCCGCGCCAGGGCCCTGATCGCCCTGGGTAGGATCGAACGGAGCGGCCGTGGTGATGATCGCGACGCGCGATTCCGACAGCGGCTTGGTCAGCGGATGGAACGGCGCATCGGCGAAGTGCGCCCAGCGATAGGGCGTGTCGTAGCCGATCGCCTGATAATAGGCGCGGGTGCGCGCCATATAAGGAATGGCCACGTCGTCGTCGGTTGCGAAAGCGAACGAATGGTCCGTCATGGCGTTTCCATGTTTGTTTCGATGATTGCTAAACGGCCGCAGCGGCCTGTCAATATGTCGCCGCGCAGTGAGGATATCGATCGCGCATGATGGTTCGACGTATCATGGCGGTTGTCGCCTTTGCGGTCGCGGCGACTGCTGCGTTCGCGCAGGGTCCGGAGATCACCGCGCCCGGTAGTGCCGAAGCGCCGCCGATGGCCGAGCCGCGCGTCGATCCGCCATCGCCGCTTAAAGCCGAACCACGCGAGTCGCTGTGTCTCATCATCGAGTCGGCCGCGAGATCGCACGATTTGCCGCTCGAGTTTTTCGCGCGCGTGATCTGGCAGGAGAGCCGGTTTCAGGCCGATGCGGTCGGCCCGACCACCCGCAACGGCCAGCGCGCGCAAGGCATCGCGCAGTTCATGCCGGGCACCGCAGAGGAGCGGCGGTTGCTCGATCCGTTCGATCCGGTGCAAGCGTTGCCCAAATCCGCCGAATTCCTCGGCGAATTGCGCGATCGCTTCGGCAATCTCGGCCTCGCCGCGGCCGCTTACAACGCAGGGCCGCGCCGCGTGCAGGAATGGCTTGACGGCAGTGGCGGCATGCCGGCGGAAACGCGCAATTACGTGCTGGCCATCACGGGGTCTGCAATCGACGACTGGCGGGGTGGTGCGGCCGTGAAGCCGCAGGCCGTGCCGTCCACGAACTGCCGCCAATTGATGGCGTTGCTGCGCCGCGCGCCGAACCCATTCGTCTCGCAACTCGAAACCCGCGTCGCGCTTGCCGAGGCGCGGCCCTGGGGCGTTCAACTAGCGGCAGGCTTCTCGCGCGATCGGGCGCTCGCCATGTATGCGCGTTCGATGAAGCGGCTCAGTGGCGTGATCGGCAACCGCGATCCGAACCTGTTGAGTTCGTTGCTGCGCAGCCGCGGCACGCGCACCTTCTATCAGGTGCGGATCGGCACCGACACACGCGAGGCGGCCAACGGCCTCTGTGGTCAAATTCGTAAGGCCGGCGAGGCGTGTTTGGTTTTGCGCAACAGGAATGCGCGGGGATAGGATGGCGGTCGCTGGTCGCGTGTGTCATTGGCCTTGAGCTACGACATGTTGTTCTCGCGCTGACTGGCTCCCTTGTCACTCCCTCCCATCGACTCTCAGAAATGGCAAAGCGCCCCGCGCGCCTTCGTGCAGGGCCTGTGGGCGACGACGACGACTGTTCTGACGCTGGTGCTGTTCGCGACCTATCTCGGCATCGGCGCGCTGGCCCATGACACCGGCTTCAGCCTGTTCTGGGTGCTGGCAAGCACGGTGTTTCTCTGGGCTGGCCCGGCGCAGATCATTCTCATCTCCACGCTGGGATTGGGTGCCACGGCAGTGCAGGCCGCCATTGCGGTGACCGTCAGTGCGATCCGGTTGTTTCCGATGGTTGTCTCGGTGCTGCCGATGCTGCGATTGCCCGCAACGCGCAAGCGGGAGTTGATTCTGCCGGC
>JANMAN010000792.1:0-2055 GCA_031359885.1 Tardiphaga sp.
GTTTGCGATAGCCGTCCGCCGTCAACTTGTCTTCGTTGTCCAGAATTTTTTCGGTCGGGGTCGGCGGCACATACTGGCGGTAGTCTTCCAGTCCGATCGGCGCGGCGAGCAACAGATGGTCGACGCGATCGGGAAAAGCGCGCGCGATCCGCACGCCCAACATGCCGCCGAGCGAATGCGCGACGACATCGGCTTTCGCGATCCCGAGTTGATCGAGCAGCGCGACCGTGTTGCGAGCCATCGTATCGAAATGCAAATCGCCGGATGGTTTTGAGGATTTGCCGAAGCCGATCTGGTCCGGCACCACCACGCGGTAGCCGGCCTCGCTAAGCGTGCCGATCGTGCGCGCCCAATAGCTCGACGGAAAATTGCGGCCGTGTAGCAACACGACGGTGCGGCCGTTGGGCTTCGGCGATGCGATATCCATAAAGGCCATGCGAACCGCTTCGCCGTCGTTCACCAGAGGCAGCATCGCGACCGGATAGGGATAGGCGAAACCTTCAAGACCGATTCCGTAGGGCTCGCGCAACTGCTGCTGCGCGTCGGCGGTGATCGGCAGCACGAACGGCAGCAACGCAAGAACAGTTGTCGCGAAGGTCTTCATCGGGTGGTCTCCATTATGTCGGAACGTACTTTGTTACGCCGATGATGATTGCGAATTGCGTTGATCGTGGGTCGGGCGCTATCCTTGCCGCAAACGAAGCGGGGGAAACATCATGCCGACAACGACAGCGGAAAAGCGCGCGGCGTTTCGCAAATTGCACGAGAGCGGATGCTTCGTTTTGCCGAACCCTTGGGATGTGGGCGGCGCGCGCTTGTTGGCGCATCTCGGCTTCAAGGCGTTGGCATCGACCAGTTCCGGCTATGCGTGGTCGATCGGGCGGCCTGACGGCAAGGTCGGCGTCGATGACGTGCTGGCGCATCTGACGATGCTTTGCGGCGCGACGGATCTGCCTGTCAATGCGGATTTCGAGGCTGGCTACGCCGATACGGCGGAGGGTGTCGGCGTCAACGTCGCGAAGGGCGTCGCGACCGGTGTCGCAGGATTGTCGATCGAAGATTCCACGGGCGATCCCGCGCGCCCGTTGTTCGACGAAGCGGACGCGGTCGCGCGGATCAAAGCCGCGCGCGCGGCGATCGATGCAAACGACAGCGGCGTCTTGCTGGTCGGGCGCTGCGAAAGCTTTTTGGTCGGACGTCCCGATTTGGGTCTCATGATCGCGCGGCTTCAAGCCTATGCGGAAGCGGGAGCGGATTGTCTCTACGCGCCGGGGCTGAAAACGAAACCCGAGATCGCAGCCGTCGTAAAAGCGCTGCATCCGAAGCCGATCAACGTGCTGATCGGCGGCGCGGGCTCGTCCGTGCAAATCATGTCAGACCTTGGCGTGCGTCGCATCAGCGTTGGCGGTGCGTTGGCCCGCGTCGCGTGGGGCGGATTTCTCAAGGCATCGCGAGAGATCGCGAACGACGGCACGTTCGGCGAAATGGCGAATGCGGTTCCCTTCGCCGAACTCAACGGCTTATTCGCGACGAACGACTGATCGAGCGGCGCGCCACAGCGGCCGCATCGGATTTACTTAGCTGTCGGACTGCCGCCCTTGGAGCGATCGACCTCGGTTCCGGTCGGTCCGGATTTCGGCTGCTGCGGATTCGCCGGTGCAGTGCTGGTCGTCGTTCCCGGCGCTGCATTCGGCGGGGTGGCCGGCGAAGCAGCGGGAGTCGTTTGGGTCGCCGTGGTTTTGCTGGTGTCGGGCGATGTCGCGGTGTTGTTCAACCCGTAAAAGACGGCTCCTAAGATAACGACGATCGCTGCCGCGAACGCCACAATTCGGCTACCGGATGCGGGGCCTTCGGCAAGCTGCGGGTCCACCTGAAGATCGGTCTGCAGGCGCTCCGGTCCCGTTTGTTGGTTTCCAACAGGCGGGCGGGACGGGTCGTTCAATTTATTATTCTCGGCCATGGCTTGTCCTCGATATGTGCACAATCAAACTGGACAATCACGGACAGGAACGGGCGTTCCTAAGTTTCAGGTGCAGCGTTTGCAGACGCTTATGC
>JANMAN010000794.1:0-4718 GCA_031359885.1 Tardiphaga sp.
ATTATGCTAGCCCCTACGCGGCGGGCTCGGCCTATGTGATGCTGCATCATGCGTTCGGCGAAGTGAACGGCAAGAAGGGCGTTTGGGGCCACGCCATCGGTGGCATGGGCGCGATCTCGCAGGCGATGGCAGCGTCCGCGCGCGGCGCTGGCGCTGTTATCGAGACCGACGCGGGCGTGCGTGAAGTCATCGTCGAACGTGATCGTGTGACCGGCGTGGTGCTCGACGACGGCCGCAGCATCCGCGCAAAATATGTTGCATCGAACGTCAATCCGAAGCTGCTCTATACCCGGCTGATGCCGGAAGGTGCGCTACCGGCGCCTTTTGCGGATCGTATCAAAGGCTATCGCAACGGCTCCGGCACGTTCCGCATGAACGTCGCGCTGTCGAAGCTGCCGTCGTTCAGTGCGCTGCCGGGCGACAGCGATCACCTCAGCGCCGGGATCATCATCGCGCCGTCGCTCGGCTATATGGACCGCGCGAATCACGACGCGCGTTCCCACGGCTGGAGCCGCGACCCAGTCGTCGAATTGCTGATTCCCTCGACGCTTGACGACACGCTCGCCCCAGCCGGGCAGCATGTCGCGAGTCTGTTTTGCCAGCACGTCGCGCCGGTCTTGCCGAATGGCGGATCGTGGGACGACCATCGCGACGAGGTTGCGGACCTGATGATCGCCAAGGTCGATCAATACGCACCCGGCTTCGCGGCCAGCGTGATCGGCCGCCAGGCGCTGACGCCGCTCGATCTGGAACGCGATTTCGGGCTGCTTGGCGGCGACATCTTTCACGGCGCGCTAAGTCTGAACCAGTTGTTCTCGGCGCGGCCGATGCTCGGCCATGCCGATTATCGAGGCCCTCTGAAGGGGCTGTATCATTGCGGCGCGGGCGCCCACCCCGGCGGCGGCGTGACCGGCGCGCCGGGCCACAATGCCGCGCGGGCGATCTTGCAGGATCATCGGCGGATGTTCGTTTAGGGCGAGATTTAGCAGCGTCGTCGGCCGTTATCCCCGCCAAGTGCGCGACAACGCGTATTGGGTCACCCGGTCTGCGGGCGGCGGACGACGAAGACGTCGCCCTCGCTCTTGCCGGGTGATGACGGCAGTGACCGAAACGACGAACTTCGACCCTGTGGACATCGCTGTGCGTAACCGCTGTATAGGCCGTGCATAATCACGGAATAATTCAATGCCCGAAACGCCTGCAACGGCTCGCGCGACCTTTCCGGTCGGCGCTGAAATCACCGCCCGCAATGTCGTCGACGTTCTGACCGAAAGTGTCGACGAAGCGACCACTGCCGTAACGGCGTTCGAGCGGCCGGACGGGCGTTGGGACATCACGGTGCATTTTGCGGACGCGCCCGATCAGGATGCTGTCAAACACCTCGTCGCGCTCGCCGCCGGCGACGCTGCGGCTGACGCCATCACTTTCGATACGGTCGAGGCCACCGACTGGGTCAAGGCTAGCCTCGCAGGTCTCGCGCCGGTGCATGCCGGACGTTTCATCGTTCACGGCGCACATGACCGCGCGCATATTCCGCCGAACAAAATCGGTATCGAGATCGAGGCGGCGCTCGCCTTCGGCACCGGGCATCACGGCACCACGCGTGGCTGCCTCATTTTGCTTGACGATATCTTGCGCGAATATCAGCCGCGCCGCGTGCTCGATCTTGGCTCGGGCACCGGCGTCCTCGCTATCGCAGCGGCCAAAGCGCTGCGCAAGCGCGTGCTCGCCAGCGACATCGATCCGCGCGCGACGGAAGTGGCGCGCGAAAACGCAAAACTCAACGGCGTCGGAAATCTGGTGGATTCGATCTGCGCGACCGGTTTTGCCGCGCCGCAGTTCGCAAGCTATGCACCGTTCGATCTGGTGCTGGCGAACATTCTCGCCAATCCGCTTCGGGCCTTGGCAACCCCGATGGCGCGACAACTGGCACCATCGGGGCTGGTGATTCTCTCAGGCCTGCTGCCGCCTCATGCGACCGGCGTCATTGCTGCCTATCGAAGCCGGGGACTTGTGCTGCGACGTCATCTCAAGCTCGACGGATGGAGCAGCCTCGTAATGCAAAAGGCAGGCTGAAAAAGTTGGAAATGATCGATCAGTCTGGTGGGGGAGGTTTGAGCGGCGATGTGGTCAAGGCGTCGCTCGCCTCTCGTTTCATGCGGCCGATGGCCAATCGATCGAGCATCTGAAAGATCACGCCGCGCGGCTTTTGCTCGGGCACATAATCCGAAGGCGCAGAGTTCGTGTTGATTGCGGCAGGTGCTGTGGTGCTGCGGATGGGTGAGGATATTTTCTCGAACGTGAAAGCAGGCATGGTGCATCCCCTCTTCATTGAGTTGAAACACGGCGTCGAATTTTCCTGGAACATGATCAATTGACAACGATCAACCAATTGCCGACGCGGATTGTTCCAGAGCCTGCGGTGCAGGCACCTTGTCCAAGCACAGACTATGCCATCATGCCGCGGCGCAGCATGTTTGCAGCGGGCGATGTCGGCGTTCTAGGATCGACCCACGATGTATGAAGCGCATTTCCAGACCTTCGAAGACCCCGAAAGTGGTGTTGCACTGACGGCGCGGCTGGCTGCGTTTCGTGAAGAACTGCTGCGGCGCGGCCTCACTGGATTCGTCATTCCCCGCGCGGATCAACAGCAAAACGAATATGTCGCGCCGTCCGAAGAACGGCTGGCGTGGCTGACCGGCTTCACCGGTTCGGCCGGTCTCGCGATCGTGTTGCTGCATGAGGCCGCGGTGTTCACCGACGGGCGCTACACGATCCAGGCGGCGAGACAGGTCGATACGAAAGCCTGGCGCGTCGAACCGCTGATCAATCCGCCGCCGGAACATTGGCTCGGCATTCACCTGAAAGCGGGCGACCGCCTCGGATTCGATCCGTGGCTGCACACAACTTCAGCAGCGGCGAAACTGGCTGCTGCGTGCAGGACCGCCGGGGCGGAGCTGATCGCTGTCGAGACCCATCCTCTTGATTCGGTGTGGACCGAGCGTCCCGCGCCGCCGGTCGGGCCCGTGTCTGTTCATCCCGCCGATCTGGCGGGCGAGGACGAAGCCGCGAAATTGACGCGCATCGTCGCCGCGATCGAGACGCTTGGCGCGGATGCGCTGGTGCTGTCGGACTCGCACGCCGTGGCCTGGACCTTCAACATCCGCGGTGCGGATGTCTCGCATACGCCGCTGCCGCTGTCTTACGCGCTGGTGCCGAAGGACGGCCGCCCCACGATCTTCATCGACAGCCGCAAGCTGTCGAACGTCGCGCGCGACCATCTCGAGCAGACAGCCGACGTGCGCGAACCGGATGCGCTGGCATCCTCGCTGATCGATTTGGCCAAAGCCGGCCGCAAGATCGCGCTGGACAGCGGGACCGCCGCCGATGCGCTGACGCGGCTCGTCGCCGACAATGGCGGCACGCCTCTGCGGGGCGCTGATCCTGTCGCACTGTTGAAGGCGGTCAAAAACGAAACAGAGATCAAAGGCACGCGCACCGCGCATCGCCGCGACGCCGTGGCGCTGGTACGGTTTCTGGCCTGGATCGACAGCGAAGCGCCGAAGGGCGGACTCTTCGAGATCCATGCTGTGGAAGCGCTGGAGAGTTTCCGCCGCGACACCGGCGTACTCAAAGACGTGTCGTTTCCGACGATCGCCGGCACCGGCCCGAACGGCGCGATCGTGCATTACCGCGTGACGCGCAAGACCAACCGCCGCATCGCGCCGGGCGATCTGCTCCTCATCGATTCCGGTGCGCAATATGAAGACGGCACCACAGACGTCACGCGCACCATCGCAATCGGCACGCCGACGCACGAGATGCGCGACCGCTTCACCCGCGTGCTGCGTGGCCATATCGCCATCGCCACCGCTGTCTTTCCGGACGGCGCGAGCGGCGCGCAACTCGACTCGTTCGCGCGGCAATTCCTGTGGCGCGTGGGGCTCGATTTCGATCACGGCACCGGGCACGGCGTCGGCAGCTATCTGTCGGTGCATGAGGGGCCGGCACGCATCTCCAAGCTCGGCACCGTCGCGTTGAAGCGTGGCATGATTCTCTCGAACGAGCCGGGCTATTACAAGACCGACGCGTTCGGCATCCGGATCGAAAATCTCGAATTGGTCGTGGCGAAGGACATTTCAGGCGCGGAGAAGCCGATGAACGGCTTCGAGGCGCTGACCCTGGCGCCGATCGACCGGCGGCTGATCGATGTCGCGCAAATGTCGGACGACGAGTTGCGCTGGCTGAATGACTACCATGCGCGCGTGGCACGCGAGGTGCGGCCTTTGCTGGATGACGAAGCCGTCAAAGTATGGCTCGATGCGGCAACGCTGACTTTGGAGCGGTGATCGACACCAAGAAAGCGCACGGACGATTTGACTGCCTTGAAGCCCGACCGCTCCGCGTCCGCTGCACCCCCGCCTGCCACGCGCACCACATTGCTGCTGCTTGTCGTGATGACGGGGATCGCGCCGATCTCGCTCTATATCTTCGTGCCGGCCCTCCCCATCCTCGTGTCGACCTTCGGCAGCGACATCGGCGTCGTGCAGTTGACCGTGTCGCTGTTCATGGTCGGCCTCGCCGTCTCGCAACTCGTTATGGGGCCGTTGTCGGATAAATTCGGTCGCCGCCCGGTATTGCTCGTCGGCCTGAGCCTGATGCTGATGGCCAGCATCGGCTGCATCTTTGCGGAAACATTGCCGCAACTGATCGCCGCG
>JANMAN010000730.1:0-7957 GCA_031359885.1 Tardiphaga sp.
GCGGTCGCGCCACAAGCGCCACAACACGTGCGTGCCGAGACCGATCAGCATCACGCCAACGCAGGCCTCAAGGGGGCGTTCGAGGTGGTCGGGAATCGCGCGGCCGAGCAGGATCGCGGCGCCGGCGAAGGCGAACAGCGTCAGCGTATGGCCGAGGCCCCATGTGAGACCATGGCGGACGATGTCGCCGATGCTCGAACGGCGCGCGGCGATGCTCGATACCGCCGCAATGTGGTCGGCCTCAAGCGCATGCTGCATGCCGAGCAGAAAGCCGAGCCCCAAAATTCCGAACATGTGCGCCCGATCGATCTAAACTCCCGAAGGACGATCGATACAGGTTTTCTGATCCGGTTACGATCCCTTGAACGTCGCGGCGCGTTTACCGAGGAATGCGCCGACGCCTTCGGCGAAATCCGTAGTGCCCATGCAGGCCCGGAAGGCGTTGCCTTCGGCGATCATCTGGTCGTGCATCGACCGATCGAGCGAACCGCGTAAGAGAGCCTTCGTCTGGCCGTAGGCGAAAGTCGGCCCATCTGCCAGACGCGTCGCGAGTTTGTCGGTCTCGGCTACGAGTTCGGCCGCGGGCACCACTTTGTTGACGAGGCCGAGCCGCAGCGCTTCGCTGACGTCGACATTGTCGGACAGAAGCGCGATTTCCATCGCCTTGCGCAACCCGACAAGACGCGGCAGCGAGAATGTCGCGGAGCCGTCCGGACTGGTGCCGAGTTTCGAGTAGGCCAAGTTGAACACGACATTGTCGGCGGCGATCGCCAGATCGGTCGCAAACGCGATGCTTGCGCCAGCGCCGGCAACGGGGCCGTGAAGGCTGGCGATCACCGGCGCAGCGATCCCGGCAAGCAGTTCGAGGCCGTCGTGGAGTGGGGCCATGATGGTGCGGATTCGGGCGCGGCCTTCGTCGACCGGGCCGCCGAAGGCGGACACATCGCCGCCGGCCATGAAGGCGCGACCTTCCCCTGAAATAACGACTACACGTACGGTGCTGTCGGCCGCGATCCGCTTGCAGGCATCGAAGAATGCCTCAGCCGCGGCAACACTCAGCGCATTCAGCACCTTGGGGCGGTTGAAGATGATGCGCGCGATCGAGCCGTCACTTTTCAGCAGCACCGGCGTTTCGTCGTTGGACATGATCGCTCCTCCCTTATGAAGCGCGACGCTGTCACGCCAACGCTATTGTTGGCGTCCTATACATCAGTTCACAGGGCCGATCGAGGGTTTGAGACCGTGCTTGCCGTGACCTGAAAATGCAGCAGCCGACAGTCTTGCGACTGTCGGCTACTATGTTTTGAACTTGCTTGAAGGCGATTAAACGGCGCTACGGCGGCTCGAAATCATGCCCCAGATAAAGAGGACGATGATCGCGCCGACCACGGAGCCAATCAATCCTGCACCCTCGCCTGCGCGATACCAGCCCAGAGCCTGCCCCAGGAAATTGGCGACGACGGCGCCGATGATTCCCAGGATCGTCGTCATGATGAAGCCGCTCGGCTCGTTCGGTCCCGGCATGATAAACTTCGCGATCAGGCCGGCGACGAAACCGATGATGATGGTCCAGATGATACCCATGATTATCTCCAAAAATCTGCGTTCGTAACCGGCGTTGCCGTCGAGGCGCTAAAGAATTGACACGGAGTCTGTAAGTTAGTTTCAGTCTTTGGGTTCCATCGCGAGCATGCAAATTGATTCAGCCGTCGTCTCCCGTTGAAACAAACCCATCTCGTGCAGGCTTCGTCACCCGTCGCAGGCAATTGGAAAGAATTATGTTTTGATCGCGCGCACGCCGGCGCTGATGATCCAGGGCACCGGATCCAATGCGGGCAAATCAACGCTCGTCGCGGGGTTGGCGCGTGCGCTGGTCCGGCGTGGCCTGAAGGTCGCGCCCTTCAAGCCGCAGAACATGTCGAACAACGCGGCCATCGCCGTCGATGGCGGCGAGATCGGCCGCGCCCAGCATGTGCAGGCGCGCGCGGCGCGGAGGCCTCCGAGTGTCCACATGAACCCGGTGTTGCTAAAGCCGGAGACCGACACAGGCGCGCAGGTCATCGTCCAAGGCCGATGGCGCGGCACGCTCAACGCGTCTTCCTTTCGCGACGGCCGCGTATCTCTTCTTCCCGCAGTGCTGGAGAGCTTTGCGCATCTGACCGCACTTGCTGACATCGTGCTGGTCGAGGGTGCGGGCAGTCCGGCCGAAACGAACCTTCGGGCTGGGGACATCGCCAATATGGGATTTGCCGAAGCGGCCGATGTGCCGGTCGTGCTTGTCGGCGATATCGATAGGGGCGGCGTCATCGCCAGTCTCGCTGGGACGCATCTTGTGCTCCCGGAGAGCGAGCGTGCACGCATCCGCGGCTTCATCATCAATAAGTTTCGCGGCGATGCGAGGCTGTTCGACGACGGCCTCACCGACATCACGCGACTGACCGGATGGCCCTCGATCGGCGTGGTGCCTTGGCTGCCGCAGGCGGCGTGGCTGCCGGCCGAAGATGCTGTCGATCTCGATCGCGCCGGCTCGTCGTCGGGCTCGTGCCTCATCGCGGTGCCGATGCTATCGCGCATTGCGAATTTCGACGATCTCGATCCGCTCGGGATGGAGCCCGGCGTGACACTGAGCTTCGTGCGACCGGGCGAGGCCATTCCCGGTCATGCGGAATTGGTTATTCTGCCGGGCACCAAATCGACGATCGGCGACCTTGCGTTTCTGCGCGGGCAAGGCTGGGACATCGATATCGCAGCTCATGTTCGCCGTGGCGGTCGCGTGCTCGGCCTCTGCGGCGGGTATCAGATGTTAGGTACCGCGATCGATGATCCCGAGGGCATTGACGGCGTTGCAGGCCGTGTCGATGGGCTCGGCCTGCTCGACGTTCAGACCACGATGCAGGGCGATAAATCGACCACGATGGTGCAAGGCATCCACTGCGCCAGCGCCACCGAGATCGAAGGTTACGAAATTCATCTTGGACAGACCGATGGTGCTGACTGCGCGCGACCGATGTTGACCATCGACGGCCGACCCGACGGCGCGATCTCGCGCAACGGCCGCGTGCAGGGCACCTATGTCCATGGATTATTCGCGGCAGATGCATTCCGCAAAGCATGGCTCGCCGACCTGGGCATCGCGTCGTCGTTGGCTTACGACACGCAGATCGAAACCGCGCTGGACGCATTGGCCGATCATCTTGAAGCTCATTTGGATATAGACGCGTTGCTCGCGATCGCGCGCAGCCGATAGACGACCGAGGGTATTTGTACGCTCGAGACTTAGCGCGTCACGCGCGCGATCTCAGACGCAAGCCGCTGCATCGCTTCGACCAACATCGGCCCCGCGCAGACTGTCAGCCGTTCGGGGATGACGATGCGCTTCGCTAGCGGATAAAGCCGTTCCAACGCCGGATGAATAAGAAACGCGCTGCCTTCATCCTCGGCAAAGCTCTTGTCGTTTGTCACGAGGAGATAGTCCGGCCGCAGCGTGACGATGGCCTCCAGCGATGCGAAGCCCCCGCTGTCGAGGCCCAAATCGCTGGCCGCATTGCCGATCCCGACTGTTGCGAGCAGCGAACTCGTGAGGCTGTCGCCCCCCGCGACCCAACCGCGCCGCGACATGATCAGCACACGAACAGAATGTTGTGCCGCCGCCGCGCGGGCCTGGGCGATTGCTTCGTCGAGCCGCGCGATTTCCGTCGTCGCGCGGTCGGGATGCCCGGCGATCTCGCCCATCAAGCGCATCTGCGATTTGGCGTCGTCAAAAGAGCGCGCGACATCGAACGCCACGACGCGAAGGCCCTTGTCCGTCAACAATTCGCGCGTCGCCCGCTTGGTGAACAACCCGGCGACGACGATGTCGGGCTTCAGCATCAGCACATCCTCGGCGTGACCGGAGAGTTGAGGAAAATGGGCGGCGCTTTTTGCATCCCACGACACAGCTGGATCGCGTGAATAGGGACTGAGGCCGACGATCTGTTCAGGATCAGCAACGGCCATCAGCAGTTGATCGGTGCAGACGTTGATCGATGCGATCTTCGGCGAGTCGGTCGCGACAGCCGGTGTGACGAGGCTGACGCCGAGAATCACGGCAACCAGGCGATAGGCTCGTCCGGGCATCCTAAAGCCCCGTCCAAGGCACGATAACGGCTTCGCGTTGATGCTCGGCGCGATAGGCGCTGACGCGAAATACATCGCCGACAATCCGCTCCGATAGTGCGTGATGGGGCGGACCGCTCGCAACAAGCTTGCCCTCCGCCAGGACCAGCACCGAATCCGCGAAGCGTGCGGCAAGACCGAGATCATGCGTCACCACGATCACAAGCATTCCTGCATGAGCGGCAGCGCGAAGCCGCTGCATCACCTCGATCTGGTAACGCGGATCGAGCGACGCGGTCGGCTCGTCTGCCAGCATGACAGGCGCTTGAAGCGCCAGCACGCGCGCCAGCGCGACGCGGCCGCGTTCGCCGCCCGAGAGTTCGGTGACCGGCCGATCCGCGAAGGCTTTGATGTCGGTGGCTTCCATCGCCCGCGCCACCGCTGTCTTGTCCGCCGGCGCGAGCCGCGCCGGATCGGTCGCGCCATGAGGATAACGCCCGAGCGCCACGACGTCATGCACCGGCAACGGCCAATGCACGACATGGCCTTGCGGCAGATAGCCGAAGCGCAAGGCGCGCTGTTTTAACGACAAACCGAAAACGGTCGCATCGCCAGCCGTAACAGTGCCCTGCGACGGAACAAGGCCTGCAATTGCGCGCAGCAAAGTCGTCTTGCCGGCGCCGTTGGGACCGACCAGCGCAACCAAATGCCGGCGAGGCAAATAGAACGACACGTCACGAAGCACGGCTCGGCTGGACAGCGTCACACTCACCCGGTCGGCAGTCAGGAATGCCTCGTTCATGCGACCCCTCCGCCGAGCGAGCGACGTTCGCGCATGATGAGATAGAGAAAGAACGGCACTCCGATGATCGACGTCAAAACGCCGACCTTGATGTCCGATGTGGACGGAATGATCCGCACCGCGATATCGGCGACCAGCAAAAGTGCCGATCCCGTTAGCGCGCTGGGAATCAAAAGCCGCGCCGGATCGTGGCCGATCAAAGGGCGCATCAAATGCGGCGCGACGAGGCCGATGAAGCCGATGGTGCCGGACACTGCGACGGCGCCGCCGACGCCCAACGCCACGCCGGAGATCACCAGAAGACGCAGCCGGCCGACATCGACGCCAAGGCTTTGCGCGGTTTCTTCGCCGAGGCTGAGCGCGCGAAACGACGCGCGCTGGCTGATCAGAATCACCGCACCCACCGCGATGAACGGCAGCGCCAAGGCCACGTGATGAAAGCTTCGGTCTTCCAACGAGCCGAGCAGCCAGAACGCGATCTCCAGCGCCATGAAAGGATTCGCTGACAGATTCATCACCAGCGCCGTTCCAGCGCCTGCGAGGCTTGAAATCGCCAGCCCAGCAAGGATGAGCAGCACGAGCCCGGCATTGCGGCCGGCAATCACCAGCAGCGCGAAAACCGATGCGAAGGCCATCACGATGCCGGCAACCGGCAGCATATAGGAGCGCACGTCGGCCCAGCCAAGCGAGATCATCAGCACCGCGCCGAAGGCAGCCGATTGCGGCGCGCCGAACAGCGACGGCGATGCGAGTGGATTGCGCAGCAATCCCTGCAACGCCGCTCCGGACAGACCTAAAATCGCACCGATCGCCGATGCGAGGATGGTGCGGGGCAACCTGATCTCGCGGACGATGATCTGCTGGATGTCGTTGCCGCTGCCAGCCAGCGCTTCGATCACGCTCATCGGCGACAGCCGCACCGGCCCTATGCCGAGCGACACCAGCGCAAACACCGCTACCAAAGCCGCGAGCGCCAGCGTCACGCCGGCGAACCGTGTCATCGCAGCGAATCCGCAACGCAATTCAAGATGGACATGGCTACCCCTTCCGTCGACCCGCCGTCGAACGCTTAGACACGCGTCACCGGCCGGTCTCCTGGCTCGCGGGCGACATCGCAATCCGCCTTCCCAGGACGATGCCCAGTGGCCTAGTGGATTGCGGAAGTCCGCTTACAGTTGCGGGGGCAGCCGCGGCATAGAGGATCGCTCCCCGCACCGCATTCCCGTTTCACCTTCTTGCGAAGGCACCGATGACCGGGCACAGGAAGCACAGGACGCACCACCGCGCAATGTGGATCGCCGGGCTGCGGCATTTGCCGAATAGCGTATGTTCGGCTCGGGTGGCTTATCGTCGATCCGGTTATCACGCGCCGGAATGTGCCATACTTCTCTTCCAAAGGTTTTTTGATGAGTCCGGTTCTTCGATTTGAATTGATCCTGGTTTTGATGGCGGCCGTCATTGTGCTCGATCTCGTCGCGCGCCGTCTGCGGCTGCCGCGCGCGATGGCATTGATCCTGGGCGGCATCGGTCTCGCCCTTGCGCCGGGCACGCCCGACCTGGAGATGGACCCCGAATTGGTACTGGTCCTATTTCTGCCACCGCTGCTGATGGCCAGCGCTTGGTTCACGTCGTGGCGGGATTTTCGCGCCGACATCCGCATCATCCTGCAGCTCGCCGTCGGTGCGGTGGTGTTCACAACCTTGGTCGTCGGAGTCGTCGCGCATGCCGTGATGCCTTCGCTGCCTTGGGCGGCGTGCTTCGCGCTCGGCGCGATCGTATCGCCACCGGATTCGGTGGCGGCCAAGGCCGTGCTCGCGAAAATTCCGTTGCCGCCACGGATCGTGTTGCTGCTCGAAGGCGAAAGCCTGGTCAACGATGCCACCGGCCTCGTGCTGTTTCGGATTGCCGTCGCCGCGGCCGCGACCGGCACGTTCAGCTTCGGTCAGGCGACGCTCAGCTTCGGCTTTCTGGCGATCGGTGGCGTCGCGGTTGGGATCGGCTTCGCTTACCTCTCGATGTTCGCCATGCGGCGAATGCAAGAACCCGATCTGATCATCCTGTGGAGCTTCATCGCCGCCTGGGTGTCATACATCATCGCAGAAAAACTCGGCGTCTCCGGCGTGTTGTCCACGGTCGCATGCGGCATGGTTCTCGGCTGGTACCAGCATGATTTTCTGACCGCCGCCACGCGCACTCGCTCCCATGCCGTTTGGGGTGTGATGGTGTTCGCGCTCGAGTCGCTGGTCTTCATCTTGATCGGCCTTTCGCTGCGCGGCGTGCTAACGAGGCTTGGCGGTCTCGATAGCTTGATCGCTTTTGCGCCCGCGATTTCTGCCATCGTCGCGGCCGTTATCGTCGCGCGCTTCGCGTGGATCTTTCCCGGCACCTATCTGCCGCGACTGCTTTTCCCCAAGCTTCGCAAGCGCGATCCCTATCCGCCGCCGGCTGTGCCCACCATCATGAGTTGGGCGGGCCTGCGCGGCGTCGTCAGCTTGGCGGCGGCGTTATCGTTGCCGGAAAACTTCCCCGAACGAGATTTCATCATCACCGCGACATTCGCGGTCATCCTCGTGACAGTCATGATTCAGGGATCGACACTCGCGCCGCTAGTGCGCTTCCTGTCGGGCGCCGGCTTCACGCCGTTGCACACATCGAAACTCACCGAGCACGAGGCACGGGCCAAAGTCGCCCACGCGCAATATATGGCGATCGAGGCACTGTCGTTGAACGATGACGGCAGTCACAAACATCCGCGTCTGATGGAGCAATACGGCTATCGCGCCACCGCCGCGACCCGCTTCAGCACCGAATATGCGGAGCTGCAACCGCATCGCGTCGATCATTTCGGCGCCGTGCTTGCGGCGATCGTTGCAGGACGTCTCGAATTGTTGCGTTTGCATCGCGCCGGTGAAATTCACGACACCGTGCTGCACGCCATTGAAGAAGAACTCGACCTGGAGGACGTAAAGGTTCGTCGCTTCGTCGAAGTTTAGATCGACGCCTCTTCGGAAGTTGCGGCTTACCTATTCTGACAAGATAGTTTGGAGGCCCGCCTTGTGG
>JANMAN010000019.1:0-7494 GCA_031359885.1 Tardiphaga sp.
GGCAGCAAAAACAAAAAGTGTGATATGTGATATTGAATGGCGCCATCGCCAAGGTTGAGACAGCGCCGGCCAGCAGCGCGATCAGCGCGCGCTTCCAGCCCCACGCCAGAATGATCGCAAGCCCGACGCTGCGGATGCGCTGCATTGGTGTCACGTCGATGGGCCGGACGGGCTCGAGGATGGCTGCGGCGGATTTTCACTCACCTGCGCGGTATCGGCCGATGCGTCGCGGCGGCGGGTCTCGCGCGTGCGCGGTGCGGGCCTTTCCTTGCGGATGCCGATGCGCAAACGTTTGACGCGGCGCGGGTCGGCATCGAGCACTTCGATCTCAAAAGGACCGGGACCGGAGATGACTTCGCCGCGCACCGGCAGACGGCCGACATGCGTGACGAGATAGCCGCCGAGGGTTTCGACCTCCTCGCCGGCTTCACCTGTCACGAAGTCTTCGCCGATCATGGCGCGGACGTCTTCGAGACTGGCGCGGGCATCGGCAATGAAGAAATCACCATGCTTGACGATATCGGGCGGCTCGTCGCTGTCGTGCTCGTCGTCGATCTCGCCGACGATCTGCTCGACGATGTCTTCGATCGACACCAGGCCGTCGGTGCCGCCATATTCGTCCACCACCAAGGCCAGATGAATTCGCGACGCCTGCATCTGCGCAAGCAGATCGATCGCGCGCATCGACGGCGGCACATATAGCAGCTTGCGGATGATATTGGTCTCGTGCAGCGGCATCGCCAAATCGACCGCGCGCAAATCGAGCCCGCCGGGCAACGGCTTCTTTCGCTTAACGGGTGTCGCAACGACGCCACGCGCCCGCGCCGTCATGAAGGCGACGAGGTCGCGGATGTGGACGATGCCTTCAGGGTCGTCGAGCGTTTCGCCATAGACCACGAGCCGCGAATGCGCCGCGCTCTCGAACAGGCTCATCAGATCCGCCAGCGAAACGTCGCGCTTCACCGCCACGATGTCGGCGCGATGCACCATCACGTCGGCGATGCGACGCTCGTTGAGCCCGAGAATGTTGCGCAGCATCGTGCGTTCGAGCGGCGAGAACGACGTCTCGTCCGGCGTCGAAGCATCGAGCACCACCTGAAGGTCGGCACGCACCGAGCCGGGCTTCCAACCGAAAAGCGTGCGGATCGCGCGCGTCAGCCAAGCCTCACGTGAGCTGTCGCCAGTCGGGCGAATCACCTCGCCGACATGCACCACGGCCGGCAGATTGCGCGTGATGCGCGGATTATCATGCGTCGGTTCGGAGTCAGCCATGTCAGCCCGCCCGATCCGGATCGGCGTAAGGGTCAGCAACGTCGAGCGTGACGAGGATGTCGCGTTCGAGCTGCTCCATGTCTTCGGCGTCGGCCGCGTTTTCGTGGTCGTAGCCGACGAGATGCAAATAACCGTGGACCGCGAGATGTGTCAGGTGCGCGGCGAATAGCTTGCCTTCGTCGTCGGCCTCGCGCCGCGTCGTCTCATAAGCAATCGCGATGTCCCCGAGCGTGCGCGGCGGATCGCCCGGCAGCGACGCGCCGGTCGGCGGCAGCGCCGGAAACGACAACACGTTGGTCGGCTTGTCGATGCCGCGCCAATTGGCGTTCAACGTCTTGATCCCGGCATCGTCGGTGAGCATTACGGCCAGTTCGCAGGCACCGATGCCGGTGTTGATCTTGGCGGCGGCCGCATCGATCGCCCGTAGGATGATGGCCTCGGCGTCAGGCTCGGCATGCCACACGTCGGCGACGACGAGCACCTCGGTCTCCGGTCGGTCAGGTTGAGGCATCAGGCTTTGCCGGATCCCGGCGGTTTGGGTTGACCTTCATAGGCGGCGACGATGCGCGCCACGAGTTCGTGACGGATGACGTCTTGTGCTGAGAATTTGATCTGCGCGATGCCCGGCACGCCGTCGAGCAGGCGCGCGGCTTCTGCGAGCCCCGAGGTCTGGCCGTTCGGCAAATCGACTTGCGATGGGTCGCCGGTGATGATCATGCGGCTGTTCTCGCCGAGCCGCGTCAGGAACATTTTCATCTGCATCGATGTGGTGTTCTGCGCTTCGTCGAGGATGATCGCGGCGTTGGTCAGCGTGCGGCCGCGCATGAAGGCGAGCGGCGCGATCTCGATTTCGCCGGTTTGCAATGCACGTTCGACAATGCGCGAATCCATCAAATCATACAGCGCGTCGTAGATGGGGCGCAGATATGGATCGACTTTTTCGCGGAGATCGCCGGGCAGAAATCCCAGACGCTCGCCGGCCTCGACCGCCGGGCGTGATAGGATGATGCGATCGACTTCCTTGCGCTCGAACAATTGCGCGGCCTGCGCCACCGCAAGCCATGTCTTGCCCGTACCGGCCGGACCGATACCGAACACCAGTTCATGACTTTTCAGCGCGCGGATGTAGCTGTCTTGCGCGGCGGTTCGGGCGCGGACCGGGCGCTTGCGCAGATTGATCGCCTCGAACGTACCAAGCTTACCCGTATCCTTGGTGCCGTCCTTGTCTTTAGGATCGAACGCGAACAACGACCCTTGCGACAGCACTGCACGGATCGTGCCTTCGACATCGCCTTGTGCGAGATCGTGGCCTTTTCCGGCTTGCGCGTAGAGCGTCTCTAGCACGCGGCGCGCGGCGTCGCAGGCATCCTGCGTGCCCGACAGGGTGATATGATTGCCACGCGAGTCCACGACGACGTTCATCCGGCGCTCGATCAGCGCGAGATTTTGCCCATAAGGCCCGACCAGCGCGGAGGTGGCGCGGTTGTCCTCGAACGCGACGACGATCTGCGTCTCCGGCTGGACGGTGAGGTCGCGATCAAGCTTGCGGGACGAGGCGAAAGAGGGCGAATCCGATGCGCTTTTAGGCAAGGGTTCAGGCTCCAATCATCATGCGGGATGAGTCCGGCTGCACGGATGTCACATTGGCGGGGACTTGGGCGGCTGAGGCCAATGCGCCGAGCAGACTGTAGCGTTCGAGGCTGTCGATGGTGACGGGCAGCACCTGGCCGATAATATCCGGCGAGGCCATCACATGCGCGGGCTGCAAATAAGCGGTGCGGCCGACGATCTGACCTGGATTGCGCGCGGCGCGCTCGAACAGAACGTCGACAGTCGTGCCGATGGCGGCGGCGTTAAAGGCCGATTGCTGGCTGTCGATCAGGTCTTGAAGCCGTATCAATCGCTCGTCCATCTCGGCCGTGGACACTGTCTGTTGCAGCTCGGCCGCGGGCGTGCCCGGTCGCGGCGAATACTTGAACGAATATGCCCCAGCATAGCCGATCTGTGTGACCAGCGCGAGCGTCGCTGCGAAATCCTGCTCGGTTTCACCGGGAAAACCGACGATGAAATCCGAGGTAAAGGCCATGTCCGGCCGCACCGTGCGAAACTTGTCGATAATCCGGCGATAGGCGTCGGCGGTATGTTTGCGGTTCATCGCCGCCAAAATGCGGTCCGAGCCAGACTGCACCGGCAGATGCAGAAACGGCATCAGCGCCGGCAAGTCGCGATGCGCGGCGATCAGGGTGTCCTCGACGTCATTGGGATGACTGGTCGAATAGCGCAACCGGACGATGCCGGGGATGGCGGCGAGATGCTCGAGCAGCGATCCCAGCGCCCATGGGCGGCCGTCCGGGCCGTCGCCGTGATAGGCGTTGACGTTCTGGCCGATCAGCGTGATTTCGCGCACGCCGTTGTCGGCGAGCCGTTTCACGTCGTCGGCGACGGCTTTCACCGGCCGCGAGACCTCCGATCCGCGTGTGTACGGCACCACGCAGAATGTGCAGAACTTGTTGCAGCCTTCCTGCACCGTCACGAACGACGAAATACCCCGCGCGCGAATGGCTGTCGGCGACGGCGGCGGCAGCAGGCCGAATTTGTCCTCGATCGGAAATTCCGTCTCAATAGCGCGGCCGTTTTGCTTTGCCTGTGCGAGCAGTTGCGGCAAATGGTGGTAGCTCTGCGGTCCGACAACGACATCGACAGCGGGCTGGCGGCGGATGATTTCGCTGCCTTCGGCCTGCGCGACGCAACCGGCAACCGCGATCTGCATCGTCCGCCCGTGGCGCGCGGCCTCGTCTTTGGCGACGCGCAGCCGTCCCAGTTCCGAAAACACCTTTTCGGACGCTTTTTCGCGGATATGGCAGGTGTTCAGAATGACCAGATCGGCATCGTCGGCGCTGGCCGTTTCGACGAATCCCTGCGGGGCCAGCGCATCCACCATGCGCTGCGCATCGTAGACGTTCATCTGGCAGCCATAGGATTTGATGTGCAGCTTGCGCGGCGTGGTCATGACACCTGACATATGGGGAGAAAGCCGCGCGGAGATAGCGCAGAATGCTTGAGAAATCCAATTCTGCGATAATTAGCGCCGCGAGGCGAGCGGCATCCGCGCAGTAGAATTACCGTATTTTTCAATCAGATCAGGCAGTTGTGCCATATCGTCGAAAACCGCATGGGCGCCCAGCGCACGCAGGACATCGGCATGGCTTAGCCGGCAGTGGCTACCGCCACAAAATCCCAGCACCGTCATTCCGGCCGCAAGACCTGCCGTGACACCGGCAACGCTATCCTCGATCACGAGACACCGATGCGGTGCGACACCCATCTGGCTTGCGGCATACAAGAACAAGTCCGGCGCGGGCTTGCCGTGTGCGACATCGGCTGCGGAAAACAGATGCGGCGCGAACTGGTCCATCAGCCCCGTCGTCGTGAGACTGCTACGGATACGTGTCGGCGTGCCGCTCGACGCGACGCAGACGCGTTGCGACAAACGCGGGAGCATCTCCTTCAAATGCGGCATCGGCTGCAATGATTCACCGAACACGCGATCGACTTCGGCTTTCAGGTGAGCCGTGTAATCGTCCGACAGTGCGTGGCCGAGTTCGGCCTCGACCTCGAACCGGGCTTCTTTGGCAGAACGGCCGAGAAAGCGGTCATGCACCTGCTCGCTGGTGATCGCATAACCGAACTGCGTCAGGACGTTCGCATGGATCACACAGGCCAACGCCTCGCTGTCCACCAGCACGCCGTCGCAGTCGAAGATGATAAGATCGATGCTCACGCGTCTGATTTGTCGTCGAGCGGCACGCAATACAATTCGAGCCGGTGATCGACGAGTTTATAGCCAAGCTTGCGGGCGATTTCGGCCTGCAGCGACTCGATCTCCGGAGACGTAAATTCGATCACGACGCCGTCGCGCAAGTTGATGAGGTGGTCGTGATGGCTCTCGGGCATCTGCTCGTAACGCGCGCGGCCCTCGCGGAAATCATGTCGCTCGATAATCCCAGCGTCTTCGAACAGCTTCATGGTGCGATACACGGTCGAAATCGAGATCTTGTCGTCCACCGCGACGCAGCGTCGGTACAACTCCTCGACATCGGGATGATCGGCTGATTCGGCGAGCACACGGGCGATGACGCGGCGCTGTTCGGTCATACGCATGCCGGTCGCGGCGCAGCGCGCCTCGATACCGGATGCTTTCAGCGGGGGAACGGATCGGAGAGGAGCCATCGGATGGTTTCCAGCGTGGTGGTCTTGTGCCACCGCAGGGGCGTCACGACAAGTCGCGCCGCATCACCAAGGCGTTCAATTCGGCGCCGCCAACCTCGCGGTAATAACGCTCGCGACGGCCGACCGTGGCGAAGCCCGCGCGTTGATATAGCCGGCAGGCCGGCTGGTTGTTTTCCTCGACCTCTAAAAACACAGTCCGGACGCCGCGCCCGGCTAGATGGCCGAGATGGACGTTTAACAATTCGCGCGACAGGCCGCGTCCACGTGAAGCCCGGTCGATCGCGACCGAGAGGATTTCGGCCTCGTCTGCCGCAAGCCGCGACACGGCGAAACCGATGACGCTTTTGCCGATCCGTAGCCGATGCAGCAGCGTATTTTTCTCGCGCAGCATTTGATCGAACTCGGCCTCGCCCCAGCCACGATGAAACGACGCGCCGTGAAGCCTCGCCAAGACCCGCGTATCGCTGCGCATCGCCGGTTCGACGGCGGGTGTCCGCGATGGCCGCAGTCGCGACAGCCAGCCGATCATGGCTGGGACGCGCGCGCGAAGGCAGTCGATGCCTGCGGCTTGGCGTCCGGCGCGCGCAGATAAAACGGACGGGCCGGCGCTGCATTGGGGCTGACGGCAGCGCCGAGCCAACCGACCCAGGCAATATCGGGCGCAGGCGTCGGATCGACCGCAATCGGCGCAACCTCGGCGGGCCAATGGTCCGCAATCAAAGCCGCAGCGTTCCCGACGATGATCGGCGGGCCGTACCGCGACGCTTCCAACACTTTTTCAATCGGCAGCAGCTTCGGGCGAATCAACGACGCGCCGTTGCCGCTGACAACTTGTACGTAGACCTGGCCATGGCGCGCGTCGATCGCCGAGATCACCGGGTTCTTGCCGGTCTCGCTGATGACGGCCGCGGCAAAGGCCGTCAGCGTAGTGACGCCGACCGCCGGCTTCCCCGTCGCAAGCGCGATACCTCGCGCGGCGGAAAGCCCGACGCGGAGACCCGTAAAGCTACCGGGGCCGGTCGTCACCGCGATGCGATCGAGCGACGCGAAGCTGACGCGCGATTGTTTCATGACGTCATCGATCAGAGGCATCAGCGCCTCGGCATGGCCGCGCGCCATCGGCAGCGACCGATGCGCGATCAACTTGCTGGCGACCGTGTCGAGGACGCCGACGGAGCAGGCGTCGAGCGCCGTATCGATTGCGAGAATAAGCATTTGCCGACTGTATCATGCGTTTTGGGGCACCGTTCAAGCGGAACACAGCACACACGGCACAATGATATCTCGAGAAGTCTGTCGCGGACGAGAACGACCGCTGAACTCATCGCCTGATGAACCGGCGGCATCCCCTATCGCAGTCATTTTTATATCGATTTCTCATGCGCCGTATCGTCGCGGCGTGCTGAATAGCTCGTCTCCTCCTTCTGGCCGTTGAAGCTCTTATGCCGGAAACCGAACAAATTAATCCTCTTTTTGACAGTCAAAACAACAGTCTTGACCGCCACCAAAATTTCTTTGGATCCGACAGTGGCGCTGATGGAATGTCGGCTGGCAGTTTCGGAATTCAGTTGGTGTATCGATTTATGCCTCAACTTTGAACATACCAATGCGAAAGCTATCGCCACCGCAGAAATTGTAATCCGACAGCACGGAAACATACCTTTGTTGGCCGCCGCTTTTATAACGCCCGACGTCCAACTTGCGATCGTCGAGATGCGGTGCCCTTGCAGGAATAACTAACGAGATTGGCTTGGACGCCTTTCATTGCCATCTATGAACAGGAGTCATTCCATGATTGGTTTCCGCAGTCGCAAAGTTGCAAACAGCGCGAGTCAACTGGCAAGCGCCATCAACCGGTCGCAAGCGATTATCGAATTCAACATGGACGGCACGATCATTACTGCCAACGATAATTTCTTGAACGTCTTAGGCTACGCACTTTCGGAAATCGTGGGTCGACACCACAGCATGTTCGTCACGCCGGCCGCGCGC
>JANMAN010000026.1:0-8025 GCA_031359885.1 Tardiphaga sp.
TTGCGGCTGATCCAATCCTTCACCGGGCGCGGATAGTAGGACATCAGATCCGACGTGCCTTCGATGCTCGTGACCTTCATGCCGAAGGTGAAGGACTTGTCGTAATACGCCGAGTGGAAACCGAGGCTCGCACGCGGCGTCACGCACACCTTGTTCAGCGGCACGATTCCAAAAACCATCGTGCAGGCCGAGTTGCAAATGCCGTCGATGATGACGCGCTCGTTGCGGTCGCGGATGCGCTCGTACTTGGCCTTGTATTCGGTGACGTAACCGCCATGGTCGCGCGTGATCCGCAGATCGGCATGCGCCGGGCCGATGACGGCCACGACAAGCACACAGGACGTGAGCACGATATTTCGCATCGATCGATATCTACCAGGTCAAACGCGGTAAGTGCCAGCCGGACTTATGCGGACGTCCGGAGGCCGTCGTTAGACGACGTTGTCATCAATTCGGTTTGTATTTCGTTAAGCATAACCAATATAGCGAAATAATGCATCTTGTGGACGTCGGCTGCTCTGAAACGTCGCTCGTTTCATGCAGTGCGGTACAGCTTCTCAACTTAACTGGGAACGTCGCACGCCCCTCCCCGTTGTCTCAGTACATCTCACAGGGAGGATTTCTTATGTTGAAGATCGCAGCACTTGCCGGAACGCTCGCCATTGCCATGACCGGCGCGACGTTCGCTCAGAGCACCGGCCCGTCCGGTCAGAACACGACCACGCCGGGAACAACCACGTCCGGCAGCATGAACAACAATACGACATCGGGAACAACCGGTGGCGCGATGGCTCCAAATACCAGCTCCGGTGGCACCTCCAGCACGACCGGTATGACCGGGAGCGCGAACGGCAGCCCGACCGCAGCACCGAAGGCCACGACCGGCCCGGCCGGCTCAGCCTCCAAGACCGAAACTCCGGCACGTTGAAATCAGACAATTCGAAGAAGCCCCGCTCACAGCGGGGCTTTTTTCGTTTCAGAAACGGCTTCTTTCGAACGCGAGTACGTCCGGACGGCGACATATCGCCGGGCGGGAAGATTGCCGTCCGGATATTGATGGTGTGCGGAGCCATGGACCGGCAGAAACCGACTAGCTTTCGCGACCGGCCAAGTTATGGTGCCGGCGAGCGCGCTCGTAGCTCAGCTGGATAGAGCATCGGATTTCGATTCCGAGGGCCGGGAGTTCGAATCTCTCCGAGCGCACCATTGGTTTCCTGAAGGTCCGTGACAATTGGTCTCGCGCCGTTCGTTGCAAGGCGAAAGCGCTGTTGCGCACCGGAATCACTGCGCTGGCGCTGGCAGCAGAGAAGCTACCGTGACAGCCCGGGAATAACTCATATTGACTGCGGCCGGTTGGCGCTGGAAGATGCCTTGGGGATAGCGATGCTGCGCCGGGACGCGCGCATCGCCGCGGGGCAAGATGCGCAACGGACTGTATTCGATTCATGCCGACCTGCTGGACGGTCGATCCGGCAAAGGCAGCGGCGTGGCGGTATTTCGCAACGGGGAAATCCTCGGCGGCGACGCGTACCTCTACTATGTCGGCACTTACACGATCAGCGACGGCAATTTCAAAGGCGCGTTGCAAGTCATGCAGCACACCAAAAGCCCCGAGGTGAACCCCCTCTTCGGCGGGCAAACCCAGCCGGTCGGCGTCGGCATTTCCGGCACGTTTACGGAAACGACCGCGACGATGAACGGGACGGCGTTGGTCGGCAAGGCAAGCCAGCTATTCCGGGCAACGCTGCGCAGGCTCGCGGACTCGGACTGACGCTTATCCGATGTCGACATGCTCGAGCGGCGCTTGCCGCGGCAGCACGATCTCGATCCGAGTTCCCTGGCCCTCCAGTGACGTCAGCGACATGCGTCCGCCGAGCTTGCTCGTAATGATGCTGTAAGCGATGTGCAGGCCGAGGCCCGTGCCACCCTGATCGCGGCGCGTGGTAAAAAACGGATCGAAGGCGCGGCGGCGGACTTCCGGGCTCATGCCGCAGCCGTCATCGGCGAAGACGATCTGGACTTGATCCGGCCCGAAATCCGTGGCGGAGATCGAGACGGTTCCGCCGACCCCGTCAGGAAACGCGTGCGCCACGGCGTTCAAGAATAGGTTGGTCAGCACCTGACCGTAAGGACCGGGATAGCTGTTCATCGCGAGGTTCGGCTTGCAGTCGACCACAAGCGACAAGTTCTGTTTGCGCAATCCCGGCTTGAGGCTCATCACCACCTGCTCGGTCAGGTCCGCGAGATCGAACTCGCGCTGGTCCGAGTAGTTGCGATCGGCCGCGACCTGCTTGAACGACTGAATCAACTCGGCGGCGCGATTGAGGTTGGCGACAAGTTGCTGCGAGGCGTCGCGGTTCGATTCGATGAATTCCGTCAGGCTGGAGCGCCGGAGATCGCCGCGCGCCACCTCCTCCGCGAAACGCGCGACCTTTCGTTCCAGCGACGATGCGACGGTGAGGCTGATCCCGACCGGATTGTTGACCTCATGGGCCACGCCGGCGACGAGCCGGCCGAGCGCGGCGAGTTTTTCCGCTTCGATTAGAGAATTCTGTGTGTCGCGTAGGTTTCGCAACGCCGCTTCGGCGGCGTCCTTCGCCGCACGCATGTCCTGCTCGCCGCGTTTGCGCTCGCCGATGTCGAGCGCGACGGTGACGATGTATTCGATCTCGCCGCCGGCGTCGTACAGCGGCAGTTTGTTGACGAGCCATTGCCGCATCGCGCCGGACGAATCCTTGTATTCCTCCTCGTAGAAACCGAGTTCGCTGCCCTTGGCCAAGACGCGGGTGTCGTTCTCGTCGGTTTTCTGCGCGCCGTAGCGCGACATCAGTTCGGTCGTGGTGCGGCCGATCGCATCGTCCGGCTCGACGGAAAAGATGCCCGCCATGTAGCGGTTCATCAGCACATAGCGCAGCTCGCGGTTCTTGACGTTGATGACCGCCGGCACGGTGTCGATGACCTGCTGCAACAGCCGGCGGCTTTCGCGCACGGCCTCTTCGGCGCGTTTTTGATTGGTGATGTCGCGGACCGTGCCCTCATAACGCACGACCTTTCCGGACTCGTCGCGCACCACCGTGGCGCTGTCGGATAGCCACAAGGTCACGCCGTCGCGCTGGCGCACTTGATACTCGAACTCGCGCACCATCCCATCGCGCGCCATCCGCGCCTGATAATCCGAGCGCGCATGCGGATCGACATAGACCGTATCGGCGATGTCGCGAACGCGTTGGATGAGTTCGAGCGGCGTCGCATAGCCCATCATCGCGGCGAGCGCGGGATTGGCGTTGAGCAATGCGCCCGACGGCGTGGTGACGTAGATGCCGTCCACCGACCCTTCGAAGAGTTTGCGATAGCTTTCCTCGGCGAGACGCTGCTCGCCGAGCGCACGGACCGCGGCGTCGCGCGCCGTATCGGCATCGACCAACGTCCGGCGAAACACGTCGGACGCGCGCGCGATGTCACCGATCTCGTTGTCGAGTTCGGTCGCCGGAATCAATGTCTGCTTGTTTCCGCTCGCAAGCGACTGGATCGCGCTCGTGATCGCTTTCAGCGGGCGCACGATCAAGCGCACCACGAACAGCGCGGCGAACGATCCGATCAACACGCCCGCGAAACCGAGCAGGATCGCGCGCCAACGGGCATCGTGGAGGATGGCGGCGAAACTGTTCTCGACGACACGACCGCGCTGGGTGCTGAGTTCGCGCAGCGATTCCGTGGCCTGGCCGATGGCGCGGCCTTCGGCACCGAGAACGTTGCGGTCGATCTCGGTGATGTCGCTCTCGGTCCGGGCCACGGCGCTGACGCCATCGGCATAATCGTCGAGTGCGATGCGCAAGGCGGGATCGTCGATATCGATCGACTTGACCTGCTGTGCGGCGGCGCTGGCAGCTGCCGGATCGCGCGCCAGCAATGCCGACGAAATTCTGTTTTGGATACGCAACAGCGCGAGCGCAGGCAGCGTGTCGCGGGCCTGCACCACGGACGTTTCGAGTTTTCCGCGCGAAACGCTCAAATTGGCAAGCAATTCGGCGCGGCGATCGATCAACGCGCTGACGCGCGTGATGCCCTCGCGATAGACCGCGAGCCGGATGCTGGCGCCTTCCAACAATTGTCGCTGATCGGCTCCGAGTTCGTCGCGCGTCTTGGTCAGCAGGATCGACAGCGACGACATCGCCTCCCAGACGCGGTTTGATTGCGCGCCGGGATCGGTGACGTAATCGCGCGCGGCCAGCCGCAATTCGTTGACGCGGCGGTCGATCTGCTCGGCGACGCCGCCGACCTCCTGCGTCCGCTGCAACTCGGTGAAGGTGTTGCCGAGGTGCCGGATCGTGATGACGCTGACGGCGCTGGTGACGATGATGACCACGAACACCAGCGAGAATCCGCTGAAGGTCAGCTTACCGATCGAGAGCGACGATGCGCGCATCCGCCGGTAAATCGTCGCGACAGCGGTGGACATGATGGCGGGACCGGCTCCAAAGCGTCCACTATACTTACGTTCCCGGGTTTGGGAAATTGCCCGGACCGCTATCCACCAACGCAAAGGCCTGCGCGGTTCTCGCCGCGCAGGCCTTTGTCCGATTTATCCGACGCGAGCTACTTCGGACGGATAGCGTCGGCGGTGCCCTGGATGAAGGCGGCGATTTTGCCGACGTCCGCTTCGGTCAGCTTTCCGGTGAAATCCGGCATGCCCTTCGCGACATAGGGTCCGTTGAAGACCATGTCCTTGAGGTTCGCGATCGTCTCGGTCGGCACGTAGCCGAGATTGCGAACGTTGCCGCCGCGATCGACGCCCGGCACGCCGTGACAGGTGGCGCAGGCCGCAACGTAGAGCGCGGTGCCTTCGGGCACGTCCTTCGGATCGTATTTCACGCCTTTGAGAAGACCCTCGGTCTGGTACTTCGTGAAGGCGGGCAAAGCCGCTTTGCCCCCGACGGCGAAGGTGTAGACCCGGCCCGGCCCCTCGTTTTCCGTGACGCGCTGGGTGATGCCGAACACCCCGCCCCAGCCGACCGCGACCGAGACATATTGCACGCCGTCGATCTCGTAGGTCGCCGGTGCGGCGACGACGCCGGTGCCTGTCGGCGTCTCCCACAGCTTCTCACCCGTCGTCGCGTTGTAAGCGATGAAGCGGCCATCCGCCGATCCTTGAAACACCAGATTGCCCGCCGTCGTCAGCGTGCCGCCATTCCAGGGTGCAACGTATTCCGCGCGCCAGGCTTCCTTCTGCTTGACCGGATCCCATGCGAGCAGCCGGCCGAACGGCTTGCTTTCCGGCGGCGTCGCATTCAGCGCGAAGCCGACATTCCAGCCGGTCGTGCCACCGAATTTGCCGGGCGCGGCTTCGTTCTGCTTGAACTTCGCGGCGGCCTCGCCGGTCAGATTGAGCGGCACATTCTGCGCCGGCAGATAGACCAGACCGGTTTGCGGATTGTAGGACATCGGGTGCCAATTGTGCGCACCGAACGGACCGGGAATGCTGTCGCGACCCTTATCCGGCGAACGCGCTTCCGGCACCTCGATCGGCCGACCGTTGGCATCGTAGCCCGTGGCCCAATTCACCGGCACGTAGTTCTTCGCCGAGATGAACTTTCCGTTCGTCCTATCGATCACGAAAAAGAAGCCGTTCTTCGGCGCGTGCATCACCACCTTGCGCGGCGCGCCGTCCACAGCGATGTCGGCAAGGATCATCGGCTGCGTCGATGTGTAATCCCAGTTGTCGCCGGGCGTCTCCTGATAGTGCCAAACGTATTTGCCGGTGTCGGCGTTCAGCGCCACGATGGAGGCGAGGTAGAGATTGTCACCACCCGCGGGGCTGCGGATGTTGCGATTCCACGGCGAACCGTTTCCAGTGCCGATGTAGACCATGTTCAATTCAGGATCGAAGACGATGCTATCCCATGCGGTGCCGCCACCACCGTTCTCCCACCATTTGCCGGCAGGGTCCCAGGTCTTCGCGGCCGCTTCCATCGACTCGTCTTCGAACGGTTTCGAGGGATCGCCCGGCACGGTGAACCAACGCCATGCCTGATTGCCGGTCTCGGCGTCATAGGCCGTGACATAGCCACGCGCGCCATATTCAGCGCCGCCATTGCCGATCAGGACCTTGCCGTTGAAGACGCGCGGCGCGCCGGTGATGGTGTAGGAGTATTTGCGATCGGTGATGGTGTCTTTTTCCCACACCTTCTTGCCGGTGACGGCATCAAGCGCAATCAACCGACCGTCATAGGCACCGACGTAAACTTTGCCCTTCCACAACGCGACGCCACGATTGACGACGTCGCAGCAGCCTTTGTAGCCGTCACCCTTTTTGACCTCCGGATCGAAACTCCAAATCCGCTTTCCGGTGCGGACATCGACGGCATGCACGACGCTCCACGACGCAGTCACATACATGATGCCGTCGACGACCAGCGGCGTGGCTTCGACGCCCCGCACGGATTCGAGATCGTAGCTCCACATCAAGCCGAGGTTCTTGACGTTGTCGGCATTGATCTGGCCGAGCTTGCTGAATCGCGTCTCCGCGTAATCGAGGCCATAGGTCGGCCAGTCGCGCGTCGATGCGCCATTGGCTTTGATCGAGGCGGCATCGACGGCGTCGGTCGTACTTTTGATGTGTCCGGGCGACCCCTTGCCGGTTTGCGCCGAAGCAACGCCGCTGAGAAGAAGACCGACAGCCAATGCGCCGACATTCGCGCGCGCAAGTTTAGCCAGACCAACGGCGTGGTGCATGCATCCCTCCCAAGACTATCCAGAGGTCTCTTCGGACCTGCCAGATTCTAGTCCTGCGCGAGTGGAAGCGTCAACACGTGAACATCATGTGCGAATGCGAGATATATGACAGCGATCATCCTGCGATGCGGGATACCGTTCGTGTGCAAACATCAAACGTCGAACACTTCGCCGTCGTAACCGGCCGCGGCCGGAATGCGCAACTGACGTTTGTCGCCGACTTTCGTCATGATCGGCATGACGGTGACGACATCCATTTTCCGCGCGGCGTCGAGCGCGGATGACACGCTCTCTTGCAAGCCCAAGCGAATGAGATTGCGCGTGGTCGGAAACGGCAGCGTGAAGCGACCGCTTGCGCCACCATCAAGTGCGTCTTTCGCCGACAGCCAGATCGAGTCGGTGGACTCGCGGCCGTCATGTGCGCCGAGTTGCTCGGGCGGCGCTTCGGCGAGAAAGAACCACGTGTCGAAACGTTTGGGCATGTTTACCGGCGTAATCCAATGCGCATACGGCACCAACAGATCGAGCGCGAGCACGAGGCGATTGTCCGCAAGAATTTGCGCAAAGCCGATCTCGGTCTTGCACAGTGCCTCGCGATGCGCGTCCGCGATCTCCGTCGCACGCGACGCCGCGATCAAATCGGCCGAGCCTTGCTCGCGCGCGAGCAGAATGCCGCTTTCCTCGAACGTCTCGCGGATGCCTGCGATCCGAAACGCCAGCGTCTCGTCATCGCTGCCCGCGACGCCGGCATATAGCTCAGGCGACGCGATGATGTCGCGGTCGCCAGGATCGACGCTGCCGCCCGGAAATACCAACGCGCCCGACGCGAACTCGATCTGATAATGCCGCACCATCATAAAAATTTCGATCGGGCTCACGTCTCCCTTGCGTAGCAAGAGAACCGTCGATGCGGGACGCGCGACGCCGGGATCGGTTGCCATGACGCCCTACTCCGCCGCGTCGGCACGCGCACCGATCGCGGCGCGTTTGTCGAACCGCGCGACGCGCGACAGCAGATAATCGACCTCGGCTTTCGCCGTCGCGGAGATCGCGGCCCCCGGCTTGCGCTGTGCCATCGAAGCAATGACGCCGCGTTTTTGCAGAACGTATTTTCGCACGGCGAGGCCGGCACCGGGCTGTTGCTCGTAACGGATCAACGGCAGATGCGCGTCGAACAAATCATGGGCCTCGTCGCGCTTGCCGGCCTTCGACAGCTTCACCACGTCGATCAGCATTTCCGGGAATGCGTAGCCGGTCATCGCGCCATCGGCACCGCGCTCCATCTCGAAATCC
>JANMAN010000033.1:0-2990 GCA_031359885.1 Tardiphaga sp.
GCATTCAGGTGTTCAAGACGGACGGCACGTTCGTGAAGGAGTGGTTCTACGAGAAGGAGACGCTCGGCAACGGCGCGGTATGGGACATCGCGGTGTGGCCGGACTCAGCGCAGTCGTATCTGTTGAGTGCCGATGGCGAGAACAACGAAATCCGCGTGCTGAAGCGCGACGACGGAACGGTGGTCGGCACGTTCGGCCGCAATGGCCGACAAGCCGGTCAATTCCATTGGATTCATGCGATGACGGTCGATGCCAAAGGCAATGTCTACACGGCCGAAGTCGACACCGGAAAGCGCGTTCAGAAATTCAAGCTGGTGTCGGATGCGTTAAAGTGACGGCGAAGCTATCAATCCGGGGCGCACGGCACCTTTGCGCGCGCGAACCCGGAACGACAAATTTAGTTCGGACGTCTGCGCTTATGCGCGAAGGGGTTGGCCTTCTCGCGCAGCGTGATGCGAACCGGCGTGCCGGGAATCTCGAAGAACTCGCGCAGGCTGTTGACGAGATAGCGCAGGTAGGATTGCGGCACCGCGTCCGCGCGCGAACAGAACACGACGAAGCTCGGCGGCCGCGCCTTGGTTTGCGTCACGTAGTTCAGTTTCAACCGACGACCCGACACCGCCGGCGGCGGATTGGTATCGACTGCCTGCTCGAACCATCTGTTGAGCGCCGCCGTCGGCACACGTCTGTTCCAGATCATGTAAGCTTGTTCGATCGAACTCATCAGCCGGTCGATGCCCTCGCCCATCAGGCCGGACACCGCGACGATCGGCACGCCGCGCACCTGCGGCAAGAGATGATCGACATCCTCGCGCAACGCGGTGACGAGCTGGCCGCTTTTGCCCATGAGATCCCATTTGTTGACCGCGATCACCAGCGCACGGCCTTCGCGCTCGATGAGATCGGCGATGCGCAGATCCTGTTCCTCGAATTTGTTCTGCGAATCCATCATCAGCACGACGACTTCCGCAAAGCGCACCGCACGCAACGCGTCCGCGACCGACAGCTTTTCGAGCTTGGCCTCGATGCGCGAACGGCGGCGTAATCCCGCGGTATCGAACACACGGAATTCGCGGTTCTTGTGAACGATCTCCACGGAGATCGAGTCGCGCGTCGTGCCGGCTTCGGGCGAGGTCAGCAGGCGTTCTTCGCCGAGCAGATGATTGATCATCGTCGATTTGCCGGCATTGGGGCGACCGACGATGGCGACGCGAATGGGGCGCTGCGCCAACTCCTCGTCGGAGATGATGTCGTCGTCGGCCTGGTCGCCGTCGATCTCCTCGTCGTCATAGACCGGCTCCGGCATCAGCACGCGGAGCGCGTCGTACAGGTCGCTCAGACCCTCGCCGTGTTCGGCGGAAATCTGGATCGGCTCGCCGAGGCCCAACGCATAGGATTCCATCGCGCCGGCTTCGCCGTGACGGCCCTCGCTCTTGTTGGCGACGAGCACTACCGGCTTGTCGGCGCGGCGGGCGAAATCCGCGAAACCGCGATCGTTCGGCGTCAAACCCATGCGGGCGTCGATCACGAACATGAGCGCGTCGGCGAGCGCAATCGCGGTCTCTGTCTGCTCCTGCATCCGCGCGGTCAGCGAGCCCTTCGGGCCCTCGTCGAGACCTGCCGTGTCGATCAAGGTGAATTCGAGATCGCCGAGCTTGCCCTGTCCCTCGCGGCGGTCGCGGGTGACGCCCGGCGTGTCATCGACGAGCGCGAGCTTTTGGCCGACGAGGCGATTGAACAGCGTGGATTTGCCGACGTTAGGTCGGCCGATAATGGCGATCGTAAAAGACATTGGTGTTCCCTGCGCCCTTAGCGCGTTGTGTGTCAATGCGCGCGGGCTATCGACGGCAGGATGACGACCCGGTCATACCCGCCAAGGCGGGTATCCAGGGTTTGCGACGCCGGCGTCCCGCTTGTGCGGGAGAGCGGCTCAACTTACCTCGAGAACCCGCCGCTCGGCAGCGGGGCGGGGAATGCCGACGGTGCCGGCTGGGCCTGAGGCGCGGGGGCAGCGGCAGACGCATCGGCCGGCGGTGCGGTCGTGCGACGACGGGTGATTTTCTGGCCCCGAGGGGCCGGCGGCGCGGCCGGAGCCGTATTTTCTTCGGCTGGAGCGGCATCGGCGTCCACCGGCGCAGCAGCCGGTGCGCGGCTCGCGGCGCGCTCCTTGCTCTTGGAGCCAGCACGCGATTTCGCGGGGCGTTTGCCGCGTGGCTCCTCGACGGGAGGTGCTACTTCGGGCGCAGGTTCGGCGGAGGCTCCGCGATACAATTCCTTCGGCACGCCCGGCTGCAAGCCTGGAACGCCATCCGGGAACACCGGCTTGCGCTCGCCCGGCAGCTTCTTTTTCGTGTCCATGAAATCCAGCAGATCGCTCGGATCGAATCCGCTCAAGCCGCCGCCGCCGCATCCGGCCAAAGAGCCGGACATTGCGATCAGAACGATGGCTGCGATCAAACGTGGCGCGCGGCGCATAGGCGAACTCTCACTCACAGACGGCTACAATGGGCCGCTTTGCTTAACTTTTCGCAACCGGCGGCAGCAAAGCCTGCAAAGCCTCGGCGCGGCTGCGCATGCCGGACGGCGTTTCGCCGTCATTGGCGATCTGGTCGAGCCACTGCCGCGTGGCGTCGGCATTGCCGTTGCGCCATGCCGACAGAGCCAGCAGCTCGCGCGCAGTGTGGCGGTACGTTCCGGCTGCGGCGGTGACCGACTCCAGACGTTTTTTCATGTCGTCATAGCCGGCGGTATCGACCAGCAGTCCGGCGGCGCGAACCTTGGCCAGATCCTGCTCGGCCAGATTGACGCCGCGATCGGCCGCGATCGCATCATAAAGCGGCACGGCAGCCGCCTTGTCGCGCTCGGCCACCTCGCCGGCGGCGCGCAGGCGCGCCAGCGTGCGATAACCGGACGGCGCATCGACGGCGATTTTGTTGAAAGCCGCCTCGGCTTCGGTGTGTTTCTTCTGTTCGGACAGATCGATCGCCCGG
>JANMAN010000052.1:0-4002 GCA_031359885.1 Tardiphaga sp.
GCACGCAGTGCCGCACTGCGAGCCGGGGCCGTTACGAAACGATGCCTGCGGTACGATCCCGGCTCTGCGGAGCAGCGCGAAGAGCGCTGCTCCTTGTCCGGGACGACAGATCAGCTCTTGATGTCAGCCGACCAGGTCTTCTCGATCAGCTTCACGACCGGCTCCGGCATCGGGATGTAGTCGAGATCCTCGGCCATCTTGTCGCCCTTCTCGAACGCCCATTTGAAGAACTTAATGGCTTCGGCCGAGGCCGCTTTATCGGTCGGGGTTTTGTGCATCAGGATGAACGTCGCGGCGGTGATCGGCCACGAGGTGTCGCCCGGCTGGTCGGTGAGGATCACGTAGTAACCCGGAGCCTTCGCCCAATCGGCATTGGCGGCGGCGGCCTGGAACGATGCGATGGTCGGCTGCACGGTCTTGCCGGCCTTGTTGATCATCGACGCGTAGGTCAGCTTGTTCTGCTTGGCGTAAGCGTATTCGACGTAGCCGATCGAGTTCTTGGTCTGACCGACATTGCCGGCGACGCCTTCATTGCCCTTGGCGCCGACGCCGACCGGCCATTCGACCGCGGTGCCCATGCCGACCTTGGACTTCCAGTCCGCGCTCGCCTTCGACAGATAGTCGGTGAAGTTGAACGTGGTGCCGGAGCCGTCCGAGCGGCGCACGACGGTGATGGCGTCGGTCGGCAGCTTCAGATTGGCGTTGAGCTTGGCGATCGCGGCGTCGTTCCAGGTCTTGATCTTGCCGAGATAAATGTCGCCCAGCACTTCGCCCGAGAGAACCAGTTCGCCCGGCTTGATGCCTTCGAGATTCACGACCGGCACGATCGCGCCCATCACCATCGGCCACTGGATCAGGCCGTCTTTTTCGAGCGCTTCAGCCTTCAGCGGCGCGTCGGTGGCACCGAAGGTGACGGTCTTGGCCTGGATCTGCTTGATGCCGGCGCCCGAGCCGATCGACTGATAGTTGAGGCCGTTACCGGTTTCCTTTTTGTAGGCGTCGGCCCACTTCGAATAGACCGGGAACGGGAAGGTCGCGCCTGCGCCGGTGATGTCGGCTGCGAAAGCGGGTGCCGCGACGGCCACAAGGCCTGCCGCGACGATCGTTTTGATGAAATTCACTGGATCTCTCCATCGCGTGAGCGAAGCGCGGACTGCACCCGAAGGCGCTCACGCCGCTGCTTTAAGAGCAGCACGTTATGCTTTTATGAGGGTTTGGTGACGGTTGGATGACAGCATCAAGCGCTTGAAAACGCTGGATTATTAATCCACAGCCGTGGATTTTCCGCGCGGAAAGCAGGCGGTGAAGGTCGCACCCTTGCTGACGACGCTGTCGATCACGAGACGCCCGCGATGGCGGTTGAGGATGTGCTTGACCAAGGACAGCCCGAGCCCCGTGCCGCCCTGCGCGCGGCTGTCGCCGACATCCACCCGGTAAAAGCGCTCGGTCAGCCGCGGCAGGTGCTCCGGCGCGATGCCGGGGCCAAAATCGCGCACCGCGATGCGCGCGTCGCCGCTCGCTTCTGGCGCGGACAGATTGACCTCGACGCGGCCGCCAACAGCGCCGTATTTCAGCGCGTTCTCGATCAGGTTCTCGAACAGCCGCAACAGCTCCTCGCGATCGCCCGCGATCGTCAGCGGCGTGTCGGGCAGATCGGCTGCGATCACGACCTGACGGTCGGCGGCCAGCGGCTCCAGCCCGTCGATGACCTCGCGGATGATCGGCACCAGATCGACCTTGGTGTCCGGCTGAACATGCGCGGTGAGTTCGACCCGCGACAGCGACAGCAGATCGTCGATCAGCCGCGCCATCCGCATCGCCTGGGTCTGCATGATGCCGAGGAAGCGCTCGCGCGCCTTGGTGTCGTCGCGCGCCGGGCCGAGCAGCGTGTCGATGAACCCGGACAGCGCCGCCAGCGGCGTGCGCAATTCGTGGCTCGCATTGGCGACGAAATCGGCGCGCATTTCCTCGACGCGGCGCAGCGGCGTCTGGTCGTGAAACGTCATCAGCATGCACAGGTCGCTGCCGCCCATCGCGGTCGGCACCGACAGCGGCGTGATGACCAGTTCCATCCAGCGATCGACCGGAACGTGATCGACGAACAACGTGCGACGCGGCTGCGCGGTCGCGATCGCCTCGCGCAACGCCGTGAGAATGTCCGGCGAGCGCAGCGCGAACTGCGCCAATTCGTTGCGCCGTAGCGCGGGTGCGAGTTGCGCCGCGCCGGCGTTGAGATGGATGACGCGGCCGGCGCGGTCGAGCAGCACGGCCGGGTCGGGGATCGCGCCGATCACCGCGCGCACGGCGGCGGCTTCGACCGGCACGACGGCGGGGCTGTCCTCGGCATGCGTCAGCGGATTGCTCAACCGCCATGGCACCAACGCCGCCGCGCCGATGCAGACGAAAGCCACGACCGCACGCATCGGCGAGACGTCGCCGAATGCCACGAGCGCCGCGAGCGCCAAAGCCGCCACCAGCAAAATGATCGTGGCGCGGCGCAGCCGGTCCGGCCAGGGCGAGAAAACCGAAGGGGCGACGGCGTCGGCCAACATGGAGCTCTCCCGTCCGGAGGGGTCGTTGCCGCCGTCCGGAGCCACGGCCGACATCAGGCCGGGTCGCGCTTCGGCTCGGGTTCGGGCCCTGCCAGCGCCTCGAGTCGTTTAGCGCGCATGCTGATGATGATCTCGCGAAGCGTCAGCATGATGACGGACAATAAAAACGGCACGATGTAATACAGCAGCCTGAACAGCAGCATTCCGGCGAGAAGCCGTTCCTTGTCCATCTGCCACAGCCCGACCAGCATCGCGGCATCGAACACGCCGAGCCCGCCCGGCGAATGGCTGGCGAATCCCAACAGCGTCGCCGAGACGAAGATCACGGCGACGACGATGAAACCGAGATTCGGCTCGTCCGGCACCAGCATGTACATCGCCAGCGCGCAGAAACTCAGATCGACGATGCCGATGCCGATTTGCAGGAGCGTCAGCGACCCGCCCGGCAATTCCACGTTCCAAGGTCCGCGTCCGACCTGCCGCCGCGCCATCGAGACCCAGACGACGTAGCCCGCCAACCCGAGCAGGATCGCGAAGGCAATCAGCCGGTTGAGCCACACCGGCAGTTGATCGATGTTGGCCGCGGCCTCCGGATGATAGGCGACGCCGAGGCCTAGCACGGCGGCGTTGCCGAGCCAGAACGTCAGGCCCGCGAGAAAACAGACTTTCGCGACGTCGATGGCGTTCAGTCCCCACGCCGAATAGATGCGATACCGCACCGCGCCGCCGGTGAAGGCGCTGGCGCCGACATTGTGGCCGATCGAGTAGCTGGTGAAGGCCGCAAGCGCGGTGACGTGATACGGGATGTCGGTGCGGCCGATCGTGCGGACGGCGAACAGGTCGTAGAACGTCAGCGTGAAATAGCCCGCTGCGACCGAGACCGCCGCCAGCGCCACCAGTTGGATGTCGGTCTGCTTGATGGCGTCGATGACCTTTTCGAGGTCGATCGTCTTCAGCATGTGGTACAGCACGTAACAGGCGGTCGCGATCACGCCGATGCTGACGAGAACACCAAGTTTGTGCAGGATCTGTTTCTGCCGCAGCAACGAGACCGCCCTGCGTAACGCTTCCAGCATCTCAACCTCGACCTGCGAGTCCGCGACCGAACGGCCCGTACTCCCTTCGACACAGTCCGATTGGCCTGGTCGTGGTACCGCGTTTCGATATGAAACGGCGTTTGCTCAATATAGTCGCGCCTTGGCCGCGCCCAACATGCGGATTGACGCATTCATCCTTGGGTTGCCTTGCTCACGTTTGCGGCAAATTGCGCGAGGAAGCGTTGTGCGTCAGGACATGCCGCGACACCACGCGGTCGCGCAGCCATGACCCGATCGCGCATCCGACCAAATAGACGGCGAACATGACGAGACCAAGATCGAGCCAATAGCCGAAACGGCCAGGCACCAATCGCGCGAGCGCCAGCCCGACCAGCATGAGGGCCAAGCCGGAT
>JANMAN010000065.1:0-2031 GCA_031359885.1 Tardiphaga sp.
GTCCGGCTTGAAGCCGAAGCATTCCGTCACCTGCCGCGTCAACAGATCGCCGGTGACGTATTTGTTGCGCGTGGCCACCGTGACGCTGCGCGCCTTGAACGGCGTCAGCCAGTTGGTGTTGATATGCGCGAGCACGCCGGACGCTGTGCGGAATTGCAAAAGCGCGATGTCTTCGCGCTCGGCGATGGCGCTGGCGAGTTGCGGCTGCACATCGACGATGTCGGAATCGGTGAACCAGCGAATGAGATCAATGTCGTGCACGGCGAGGTCGATGACGACGCCGACATTCGACATGCGCGGCGGAAACGGCCCGACCCGCGTGATGCCGATCGACAGAATATCTTCGTCGGTGATCGCGGCTTTGATCGCCGCCACGGCCGGATTGAACCGCTCGACATGCCCGACCATCAGCGTCACGCCGGCTGCGGCCGCAGCGGCGACGATGTCGCGGCCTTCTTGAACAGTGGAGGCGATCGGTTTTTCGACGAGAACGTGAATGCCCTTGGCGATGCAGGCGAGCGAGACCTCGTGATGCAGATGGGTCGGTGCTGCAACCGTGACGGCGTCGACGCCGGCGGCAATCAATTCATCGAGCGTCTCGAACACCGGGCAGCCGATGAACTCGACCGCACGGTCGCGATGCGCTTGCAGGGGATCGACGATCCCGACCAGCGTGACGCCCGGCAATCCCGCCAGCACGCGGCCGTGGTTGCTGCCCATGATGCCCGCGCCGACGACGCCGACGCGCAGTGTCTGACCTGCGACTGTCCCCGTCGTCTTGGTCGTTCCCGATGCAACCATTCAATTCACCTTCGACAAAAAACAACGCGATCGCGCGCAAATCCAGCCGATCTCCTAGCACGGCCCGGCAAAGGTGGCGAACCCGGCCGACGTTTATGCCAACACGTTTTGATTCAATCGGTTACACAGTTTCGCCACGATCTGCTTCTGACCGCACCTCGACGCCCGATTTCGCGCGACCTATAGCTGGGCGTGTTTGACGCCACCTGGATGTCCTTTGTCCGAGCCGCTCCTGAACCTGATAGCCATCGCCCTCGCCGCCATCCTGTCCGGCGCGATCGTGCGGGCGATCATGCCGTTGTTGAAGCGCTATGCGCTGGCGCGGCCGAATGCGCGGTCGTCGCATAAAATCCCGACCCCGCAGGGCGCGGGCATCGCCGTCATTGCCGCGACGTTGCTGGTCACCGGGGGCTTCTCGCTGGCGGCGGGCGTGACGCCGCCACTGTTGCTGTTCGCGGCGACGATCGCGATCGCGATCGTCGGCGCGGTGGACGACATCCGGCCGATCCCGGTCTTGCCGCGGCTGGTGTTGCAGGGCGCATGCGCGGCCGCGGCGCTTTATGCGACGGGCGACGGCCGGATTTGGGATGCCGCTCCGTTGTGGCTCGAACGCGGGCTGTTGTTCGTTGCGATCGTGTGGTTCGTCAACCTCGTCAATTTCATGGACGGGCTCGATCTCATCACCGTCGCGGAAGTCGTTCCGGTCACGCTCGGCTTCGTGCTGCTCGGATGGCTCGGCGTCCTGTCACCGATGGTGGCGCTGGTCGGCGCGGCGTTGTGTGGGGCGGCGCTCGGTTTCGCGCCGTTCAACACGCCGGTTGCACGGATCTTTCTCGGCGATGTGGGCAGCCTGCCGATCGGCTTGTTGTTGGCGTGGGGCCTGATCGAACTCGCGCTGCAAGGTCATCTCGTCGCGGCGCTTTTGCTGCCGCTGTATTATCTCGCCGACGCCACGCTCACCTTGCTGCGTCGCCTCGTGAAAGGCGAACGCATCTGGGTCGCGCACCGCAGCCACTATTATCAGCAGGCCACCGACAACGGGTTCACCGTGTCGGGCGTGGTCGGTTCGGTGTTCGCGTTGAACGGGCTGTTGGCCGCGCTGGCCATCGCGTCGGCGCTGACGTCGTCGGTGCCGATCAAGCTGTTGCTGCTCGTCGCTGGCTGCATCGCCGTCGCGCTGTCGCTGCGCCGGTTCGCGAAGCGGAGGAGTTAGAGATTTATTTGAGCAAC
>JANMAN010000070.1:0-4469 GCA_031359885.1 Tardiphaga sp.
GATGATCGTGTTCGGACTGCTGCTGTCGATGGTCGGGTCCGACATCGAAACTGGCGCAGCGCGCATGTCGTTCAACATTCCCGAATTGGCTGACGGCCTCGGCTTCGCCACGGTGGCGATGGGTCTGTTCGGATTTGCGGACATCATCCGCACCCTCGACGCGGGCGGCGAGGGCGATCGCGACCTGGTACAGCAGAAGGTCACGGGCCTGATGCCGACCAAGAAGGACATGATCGACTCGGCGCCGGCGATTTTGCGCGGCACGGTCCTTGGTTCGATCCTCGGCATTCTGCCCGGCGGCGGCGCTGTGATCGCGTCGTTTGCGGCCTACACGCTGGAAAAGAAACTTTCCAAACATCCGCAGCGGTTCGGCCGCGGCGCGATCGAAGGCGTGGCCGCGCCGGAAAGCGCGAACAATGCGGCGGCGCAGACGTCGTTCATTCCGCTGCTGACATTGGGCATTCCGCCCAACGCGGTGATGGCGCTGATGGTCGGCGCGATGACGATCCACGGCATCGTGCCGGGTCCGCAGGTGATGCAGAAACAGCCCGAACTGGTCTGGGGCATGATCGCGTCGATGTGGGTCGGCAATTTGATGCTGCTGATCATCAACCTGCCGCTGGTCGGCATCTGGGTGCGCCTGCTGCGCGTGCCCTATCGGCTGATGTTCCCCTCGATCGTGATCTTCTGCTGCATCGGCATCTACTCGGTGAACAATGCGCCGGCGGACGTGATTCTGGCGGGCGTGTTCGGTCTGCTGGGTTATTGGCTCATCAAACACGATTTCGAGCCGGCTCCGTTGCTGCTCGGCATGGTGCTGGGTCCGCTGATGGAAGAAAACCTGCGCCGGGCGCTGCTGATTTCGCGTGGCGATACGACGGTGTTCTTCACCCGGCCGCTGTCGGCCACCTTGATGGCGATCTCCGCCTTCCTGCTGATCCTCGCGGTGCTGCCTTCGCTGCGTAAAAAGCGAGACGAGGTCTTCGTCGAATCCGAGGGTTGAGCCCTTCCCACACAACACAGCATGCGGCGAACCGCCGCGTGCTGAAGTCGAATGGACCACCGGTGCGCGCTGGTGTCTGGTTGTAGGCTGACTGCAACGTCGATTGTCTTACGCACGTCCCGCGTCTGTCTCGGAGAAATCAAGATGAAGAAGTTGAACCGCATTATCGCGGCTGGTCTGGCCGTAACTGCGGGCCTCGGCCTGGCTGCGGCACCGGTTGCCGCGCAGGATTACCCCACTCGCAACATCACCATGATCGTGCCGTTCGCGGCCGGCGGCCCGACCGATGTCATCGCGCGCATCGTCGCCGCCGATATGTCGAAAACGCTCGGCCAGAGCATCCTCATCGAGAACGTGGTCGGTGCCGGCGGCACAACGGCAGGCACCCGCGCCGCCAAAGCTGCTCCCGACGGCTACACGCTGATCATGGGCCACATGGGCACCCATGCCGCGTCCGTCGCGCTCTATCCGAAGCTGGCCTACAATCCGGAAACCGATTTCGAGCCGATCATGCTGGCGGCGGGTACGCCGATCCTGATCCTGGCGCGCAAGGATTTCGAGCCGAAGGATCTGAAAGAGTTCGTCACCTATCTGAAGGCCAACGAGATCAAGGTGAACCAGGCTCATGCCGGCATCGGCGCGGTGTCGCATGTCACCTGCGAATTGCTGAATTCCGTCATCGGCATCAAGCCCACCGGCGTGCCGTTCAACGGCACCGGTCCGGCGATGAACGCCTTGGTCGGCGGCCAGGTCGATTACATGTGCGACCAGATCGTCAACGCCGTGCCGCAGATCAACGGCGGCACCATCAAGGCCTACGGGATCGCCACGCCCGACCGCAATGCGTCGCTGCCCAACCTGCCGACCACGACGGAAGCCGGGTTGCCGACCTATCAGGTCTCGGCATGGAACGCGATTTTCGCGCCCAAGGGCACGCCCGCGCCGGTTCTCGCCAAGCTGAACGCCGCCGCAGTCAAAGCGCTCGACGACGAAAACGTCCGCAAGCGCCTGCTTGACCTCGGCAGCGACATTCCGAAGGCCGAAGGCCGAACGCCGCAGGCGCTTGCCGCCTTGGTCAAGAGCGACGTGGCGCGCTGGAAATCGGTGCTGAAGCCGACGACCAACTGATCGGCCGATCTTTTTCGGTCATTCGCAAGGTCAAGGACTAAGGGCAGGGACTTCGGTTCCTGCCCTTGTCGTTTGTGGGAAGCGGTTGCATTTCCTCTGTATAATATCGCGGCTGCGGGTGTCTGCCGGCATCGGTTCGGCTAAATTTGCGGCCCCATCAGCCCGGCCGGACGACCATGAACCAATATCACGACCTGCTTGAGCGCATCCTCGCCGACGGCGCCGAAAAGCACGACCGCACCGGCACCGGCACATTGTCCGTGTTCGGCCACCAGACGCGCTTCAACCTCGCCGCCGGCTTTCCGATGCTGACGACGAAGAAGCTGCCGCTGAAGGCGATCGTGCACGAACTGCTGTGGTTTCTCGCCGGCGACACCAACATCAAATATCTCAAGGACAACGGCGTCTCGATCTGGGACGAATGGGCCGACGCCAATGGCGATCTCGGGCCTGTCTACGGCTCGCAGTGGCGCTCGTGGCCCGCGCCGGACGGCCGGTCCATCGACCAGATCGCCAACGTCATCGCGATGATCCGCAACAACCCGGATTCGCGCCGTCTGATCGTGTCGGCTTGGAATCCCGCCGACGTTGATAAAATGGCGCTGCCGCCATGCCACTGCCTGTTTCAGTTTTACGTCGCGAACGGCAAGCTGTCCTGTCAGCTCTACCAACGTTCGGCCGACGTCTTTCTCGGGGTGCCGTTCAACATCGCATCCTATGCGCTGCTGACGATGATGGTGGCGCAGGTGACCGGCTTGAAGCCCGGCGATTTCATCCACACGCTCGGCGACGCGCATCTGTATTCCAATCATCTGGAGCAAGCGCGGCTGCAACTGACGCGTCCGACGCGGCCGTTGCCGACGATGACGATCAATCCTGACGTGACCGATATTTTTGCGTTTCGCTTCGAGGATTTCACTCTGCACGGCTATGACCCGCACCCGCACATCAAGGCCGAGGTGGCGGTGTGAGATGGCCGAAATCAGCAAAGCTCGATTGATCGAATTATCGGACAGCAAACTTGCCGATGCCAAATTGCTGCTCGCAGCGGGTCGCGGGGAAAACGCTTTTTATCTCGCAGGCTATGCGGTCGAATTGATGCTGAAGGCAATCTTGTCCGGTCAATTTAAAACCGATGCGCTCCCTGACCGTACGCTCGTTAGGGATGCTTTCGTTCATGATATCGAGAAACTTGCGCGCGCGTCTAAAATTGAAATTCACTTGAAGATCAAACTTGATAGCGATGAGCGGTTCAATGGGTTCTGGCGTAAGGTTCTGGAATGGGAACCGATAAGTCGCTATGATCCGCGATCGGTAGAAGACGCCGAGCATTTGGTTCGAGCGATCGATGACGCTGAACACGGAGTTCTGCCATGGCTACGTGGCCACCTGTAGTTTCGGAATTTGAGACTGCAAAAAAGCTCGTCGATTTTTTGGAAGTCGATGGTTTCGGTTTGCAACACGCTGTCTTCGCACTGAATGAGGAAGGCCGCGGGCGGCTATATCTCGTTCCCATCAAGCAGAGTGGGGACCGGCTGGAACAGATGGTTGATGTCGCGCACGTCATTGCCAATCATCGCGATGAATTGCCGGGGAGGCACGATTTGCTTTATTCGGTCGTTAAGCCTGACAATCCGATCGTCCAAGCCGTGCTATCTGCCAAACCTTCCGATGGATTGGTACGCGGGGTTTCGCGGCATGGGACCTACGTAGACGAGGCATATGTTCTTCGCTCCGCTGCATGATCACCTTCATTGCCGTTCTCACTGAGAATTATCTCGTCGGGCAGAGCGACGCCATCCGGTGTCGGTTGAAGACCGATCGACAGGGCTCCGAGGCGCACGACGGGCAAGTCGATCGTCATGAGGTGCAAACCTTCAGCGCCGATTTGACCTATGTGACATATCGCCGACGGCCCGCTGAGTAAGCCTGCGGCAATGTTATCATTGACAAAACCGGGGCGGATCATAGCTCCTGCACTGCAAACACCGCGTTGTGCGGTCCGGACGCCTCCCCTATAAGGCCGTTCAGAAATGCGTGTCCGGAATTCCGTTCCGGGCCTGAGGAGAGTTTTGAATGCCGTGGAAGAATCAAGGCGGTGGTCCCTGGGGCGGCTCGGGTCCGAAAGGACCATGGGGGTCCGGCCCGCAAACGCCCGGTCCACGGCCACCCGATCTTGAAGACCTGCTGCGACGCGGTCAGGACCGTCTGCAAGGCTTGCTGCCCGGTGGCTCGTTCAGCGGCATGGGCATCGCCCTGTTGCTCGTAGCCGCACTTGCGGTGTGGGGCCTGTCTGGTTTCTTCCGGGTGCAGTCCGAAGAGCTCGGCGTCGTGCTGC
>JANMAN010000173.1:0-1741 GCA_031359885.1 Tardiphaga sp.
GCTCAGCTTGAAATCGTCGGCGGCGTGCGCCGTGCCGGACAGAGCCAAGATCGCCAGACCGGCCATCATCAAAACGCGCATCGTGAAAATCCCCTCGGCCGCTCATCCCGGTCACGATAGTTGGTCGCGCGAAGGTGCGAAATGACAAACTCGTGCGGTTGCGCTCGCCTCGATTTGACGGCGCGACATCGTTCGTGATTTGTTCAAGGCCATTGCGAACAATATTTTCAGGAGTCGATAATGACGTCGCGCCGGCTAATTTTCGGATGCATGACCGCCGCTATGATGGTCGCAAGCGGCGCGGCGATGGCCCAGACGCCTGCGTCGCCCATTCCCTGGATGCTGACGCCGGACATGGGTTACGGCTACGCCTCAGACGGCAAGACGTTGGCCTACAAGATGGGCACCAACAACGCGAAGTTCTTGCTGAAAGGCGCGAAGAAAGTGCCGCCGAATACGTTGTTTTTCGTCGGCGAAAACGGCGCGCTTTACATGCGGACCGGCCCGTATCTGGAACGCGACGGCAAATTCATGTTCGGCCCGAGCTGATACGCGCGTCGTCTAGACCGAATGCGCCGTTGCATCGCGCGCCGTCATTTGGGATGGATGCGGCGCGAGGGCATCGATCGTCGCCCTGACAAAAATCGGAGATGATTCATTGGCGCAGCCCCGGCCCTCGGCCCAGATCGAAGCCGTCGAAGCCGGCCTCGCCGGAGCCGGCTATATCGCAAGCCGACAGATCGCGACGGCCGTCTATCTCGCGCAGCAGATCGAGAAGCCGATCCTCGTCGAAGGTCCGGCCGGTGTCGGCAAAACCGAACTCGCAAAGGCGATCGCAAGCTGGCGCGGGCTGAAAATGATCCGCATGCAATGCTACGAGGGTCTCGACGAGGCCAAGGCGTTGTACGAGTGGAAATACGCCAAGCAATTGCTCTACACGCAAATCTTGAAAGACAAGCTCGGCGAAGTCCTCGGCGATGCGCAGACGCTGCCGGATGCGCTCGCGCAGTTGCACGATTTCGGCGACGTGTTCTTCTCGAAGGAATTCGTCGAGCCGCGCCCGCTGTTGCAAGCGCTCGAGCAGCCGATGGGCTGCGTTTTGTTGATCGACGAGATCGACAAATCCGACGCGGAGTTCGAATCGCTGCTGCTGGAAATCCTGTCGGATTATCAGGTCAGCATTCCCGAACTCGGCACCATCTCGGCGATCGTGCGGCCGACCGTGATTCTCACCTCGAACGGCGAACGCGATCTCGGCGACGCCTTAAAGCGGCGCTGCCTGCATCTGCATATCGGCTTTCCCGAGCAGAAGCTGGAAGAGAAGATCGTCGAGACCCGCGTGCCCGGCATTTCCGAAACGCTGCGCAAGCAGGCGGTCGGCTTCATCAATCAGGTCCGCACGCTGGATTTGAAGAAGCTGCCGTCGGTCTCCGAGACGATCGACTGGGCACGCGTGCTGGTGTTGTTGCAGGCGTCCGAACTCGACCAGGCGACGGTGAAGGAAACCCTGAACGTGTTGCTGAAATACGAAGCCGATATCGAGGCAACGCTGCCGCAGGTCTCGACCTTCATCGCTAAGTCCGAACGCCAGAACGTGTTTGGTTAAGTGCTCCCATGTTCAGGATAAATCGCAACCTCGGAAGCTTAGCCTCCCCAACCGGGACACTTTGCTTAACGTGCCTTGCTCTAAAGCCCCCCACCCCCGACCCCTCCCCACCATGAAGAATGGGGGGAGGGGAGA
>JANMAN010000251.1:0-1688 GCA_031359885.1 Tardiphaga sp.
GACCGCGCGAAGCGGGGGTAGTCTGTTTGCCTTTGCGAGGCGTTGTCGGACCTCTTTTTCGAGGACCGACATCGACGAAGCAATCCAGTCTTATGCAAGAAAATCTGGATTGCTTCGTCATATTTCGATCCTCGAAGACGAGGATCAAAATATTCCTCGCAATGACGAACATTCTTACTTCCCCACCCTCTCCCTCAACCCCCTTGCTACGGCATCGGGCGATTCCGACGACGCGCGTAAATTCGCCGCGCGCATCGTGTCGATGTCGATCGCGCCGAGCAACGGCTGCAGCGCCGCGCGCAGCGCCCGATCGTCCGCACGTTGCGGCGACAGCAGCACCAGGGCATCGTAAGGCGGGATCGCCGCCTTGGGATCGTCCAGCACGACGAGATCGTATTTCGCGATCAGCCCGTCGCTGGTGTAGCCGGCGATGACATCGACCTCGCCCGACGCCACGGCGGCATACATGAAATCCGGCTGCATCGTGCGTTGCGCTTTGAACGCCAAGCCGTAGGCGGTCTTGATGCCCGCCCATTCCGGCCGCGAGAAAAACTCGTAGTCACCGGCGATGGTCATGCCGCCCGCGCGTGACGTAAGATCGGCGATCGTCTTGATGCCCGCCGCTTCGGCTTTCACGCGCGGCATCACCAACGCATAGGCATTGGCGAAACCGAGTTCGCCGAGCAGCGTCACTTTCGCTCTCGCTAAATCGGTCTTCAGCGCAGCCAGCAATTCCGCGCGTGGCTTGATGTCGGTATGGCCGAATTGGTTGGCCCACAGCGTGCCGGAATAATCGACGTAGACGTCGATATCACCCGTCGTCAGCGCATCGTAGATCACGTTGGAGCCGAGCCCTTCACGCGCCGCGGCCGTGAGACCCTTCGCACGCAAGGTCTGCGCGATCAGGCTCGACAGCACATATTGCTCGGTGAAGGTTTTCGCACCGACCCGGTACGTGGCCTTGGTCGCGGCGAAGCCGGGCAGCAACGTCGCTGCGACGAGCGCGATCACGCCGAGTGCGCCGAGGCCCGTTTTCGCGCGACTGCGTTCGCGCAGGCCGATCTCGATCAGCGACAGCAATTGATCGACCGCTAAAGCAAGCAATGCCGCCGCGAAGCAGCCGAACAGCACGAACACCCAGTTCTGCGTCTGGAGCCCCGCGAAGATGTAATTGCCCAGGCTCGTCTGGCCGATCGGCGTGGACAATGTCGCCGTGCCGATGACCCACACCGCCGCCGTGCGGATGCCCGCCATCATGACGGGCAGTGCCAGCGGCAACTCGACCATCGTCAACGACTGGCGCGGTGTCATCCCGACGCCTTTCGCGGCTTCGATCAGCGCGGGATCGACGCCGTCGAGCCCGGTGATCGTGTTGCGCAGCACCGGCAGCATCGAATACAGCGCCAACGCCAACACCGCCGGCAAAAATCCGAACGCCGAAAAGCTCGCGCCGAACCATTGCAGCGACAGCGCCGCCAGCGCCAGCAGCAGCGGATAGAACAATGCGAGCAGCGCCAATCCCGGCACGGTCTGAACCACGCTCGCCACGCCGAGCAGACCGCCACGCAGCCACGGCCTGTCGCGCGCGATCAACGCCAATGGAAGACTAATCGCGTGACCGAGCCCGAGCGCCGCTGCGCTCACCCGGACTTGGCTGCCGAGTTAATCCGGCAGCACCGCCAGCGCCT
>JANMAN010000323.1:0-4991 GCA_031359885.1 Tardiphaga sp.
CGGCCTTGCGCGCCATCGCGTGGGAGGGGCGTTTTCTCGTCATCGGTTTTGCCGCCGGCGATATCCCAAAGATGCCGCTCAATCTCGCGCTCTTGAAAGGTTGCGACATCCGCGGCGTGTTCTGGGGTGCATGGGCGCGTATCAATCCCGAGAAGAACCGCGCCAATCTCGAAAAGCTCGTGCAGTGGACGGCGGAAGGCAAAATCTCATCGCACGTCGATCGCACCTTCCCATTGGCGCAGACCGCGGATGCCTTGAAGGTGCTCGCCGGCCGTCAGGCGATGGGCAAGGTGATCCTGCATCCGTAACGGCGTCGTCGGTGCAGCGTAAAGTTCGTCATTGCGAACCAGATCGATGACGGCGACGTCGCCGACATCGATCTGAGTGAAGCAATCCAGCGCTTTTTCACAAAAAGCTAGATTGCTTCGTTGCTGCGATTCTCGACAGCGAGGAACTGGCTTCTCGCAACGACGAACGCAGTTCTGATTTTATCGAGACTATTTCGGCCCGCCGCTCAGGCGGCGACAGTCCGGTCGGGTCGCGTCAATCGGTCGTCGCCGGACAAAAACAGCCGCGCGATCTCATCGGCCGGCAGCGGCTTGCTGAACAGGAAGCCTTGCATTTCGGTGCAACCTTCCAGCGAAACGCGCTCGCGCTGTTCGTCGGTCTCGACGCCTTCGGCGGTCGCCGCCATGCCCATGCCGTTGGCAAGCGCGACGATCGCCCTGACGATGCTCAGCGAGCTGGCATTGTGCGTGATGTCTTTGACGAACGACCGATCGATCTTGATCCCGTCGAACGGAAAGCTTTGCAAATACGCCAGCGAGGAATAGCCGCTGCCGAAATCGTCGATCGCGATCCGGACGCCCAACGATCGCAGTTGATGCAAGGTCGCGAGGGTGGCTTCCTTGTCGCGCAGCAAAACCGTTTCGGTGATTTCGATTTCAAGTCTTGTCGGATGCAGGCCCGAGAGCGCAAGCGCGTTGACGATAGTCGGCAGCAGCCCGGCGCTGCGGAATTGAACGGCCGAGATATTGACCGCGACATGAATGTCGTCGGGCCACTGCGCTGCGGTTCGGCAAGCCTCTTGGATCACCCATTCGCCGATCGGCACGATGAAACCGATGTCTTCCGCGAGCGGAATGAACCCTGCCGGTTGGATCATGCCCTTGTCCGGATGATTCCAACGGATCAAGGCCTCGAACCGACTGATCGTATTCGTCGCAAGCGTGACCACCGGTTGATAGTGCAACACGAACTCGCCCGCCGGCAAAGCCCTGCGCAGGTCTTGCTCCATCATGCGCCGAGTTTGCATTTGCAAATTCATCGCCGGCTCGAAGAAGCGCGACGTGCCGCGACCTTCGTTCTTGGCGCAGTAGAGCGCGAAGTCGGCATGGCGGAGCAGGTCGCTGGAATTGACCCCGTCTCCGGTGCCGATCGCGATCCCGACGCTGATGCCGATGACCGCATGTTGGCCGTCGATGTCGTAAGGCTCGCTCAGCAAACGGATCATGCGTTGCGCGAGGGCGGTCGCATCGGTGGGGTCGTGCATGTCGACCTGCACCACCACGAATTCGTCGCCGCCCATCCGCGCGACGGTATCGGTCTCGCGGACGAGCACGCGGAGTCGGTCGGCCACCATCTGCAACAATCTGTCGCCGGCGTGGTGTCCGAGCGTGTCGTTTACGGCTTTGAAGTGGTCGAGATCGATGTGATGGATCGCCACGATACCGTCACAATTCAATTCGGCGAGCGCCTGCTCCAACCGTTCGCTCAACAGGACCCGGTTGGCGAGATCGGTCAGCGCGTCATGGCGCGCCATCCGGGCAATTCGGGCTTCGGATTGCCGCTGTTCGGTAATGTCTTCATGTGTCGCAACCCAACCGGAATCCGGCATCGGCCGATGGCGGATTTGGAAGGTTCGTCCGTTGCGCAACTCGACGATGCTGTCGGTCGCGACGTTCGAAATCACGATGTTGTTGCGCCACACCAAGTATTCGTCTTGCGACATGGCCGGAAAACTGCCGACCTCGAAACGCATGTCGACGATTTCATCGAGCTTCGTACCCGGCGCGACGCGGTCGCGCGTCAGGCCATACATCTCGACGTAACGGTCGTTGCAAACGATCAGCCGCCGTTCGCCGTCGAAGAAACAGAGGCCCTGCGACATGTTGTTGATCGCAGCGTCGAACTGCAAATTGCGGACTTGCAGCGTCTTCTCTTGCTCGCGCGCATGTTCACGCTGCAGCGTCAATTGAGCGCGCAGCGCAAGCACGGTCAGCGATTCGGCCACAACGTCCGAGCCTGCGTTGGCCGGATGTTCGGGCCGCCGCCTTGGGGAGCAGTCAGACGTCTCTGTCATCGCGCTTTTCCATAGGCCGTTCAAATCCCCCGTTGGAGGATCCACAGCGGGCCCATCTAAACCAGCGATTGCTGAAAATGCTCTAAAAGCGCCACCGAGCCTCACGGAATGCCAGAAGCTTTCGCGAAATGCCTAACAAGACTTAAACGGACCGATCGCAAATCAGTCCTCGCCGTCCTCCAGCCCGCGCGCCATTCGTGCTTTGGCGGCGTCGCGATGCTCGGGGCGGATGTGGCTCGACACCATCCGCAACGCCGTCACCAGCACCGCCGCGTCGTCACCGAAGCCGAGCAGCGGCAACATGTCCGGTACCGCATCGAACGGCAGCACGAAATAAGCCAGCGCGCCGAGCAGCGCGGCTTGCACATGGCGTGGCGTCTGGCGGTCGAAGGCGCAGTAATACGCTGCCAGCAGGTCTTCGGCGAACGGCAGCTTGACGGCCATTCGCTTCAACTTGCGCCAGAACGCGCGGCGCACGCGGGGCGCATCCTTTGCCATCTCGTCGACGGCGCCGAAATCTGTCATCAATGGGTCGGACACGTGCTTTGCCTTCCTGGAACTCAATCGACACCGAACTGCATGGCAATGGCGTTCATGGCCGTCGCCAGATCGACGTCGAGTTTGGTGACGCCGCCTGCGTCATGCGTCGAGAGTTCGACGGTCACGGTCTTGTAGACGTTGCTCCACTCCGGATGGTGATCCATCTTCTCAGCGACCAAGGCCGCACGCGTCATGAAGCCGAACGCCTCGTTAAAATCCTTGAACCGATACGTTTTGCCGATCGCCTTGCCGTCTTGTGCGTCGACCCAGCCTGGGAGGCTGTTGAGCGCCGTCTGGCGATCGTCGGCAGTGAGCTTGTCGGCCATCCAGATGTCCTTTTGCAGTGACCCCAGGCAACGCCTGAACCCTTTGCAGCGATCCACGCCACACTTATGCACGAAATCGTGTCCATAGCTGCGTTCACCATAACGCAGCGGGAACTCCTCACCGGCTCAAACCTTGCTAGACTTCTCGAGCTGGACTGACCCGCTTCGGCATCGACTCAACGGATCGGCAGGGCTGTGAGCCTCAAAAGCCTATTTTCACGCTCGATGGACAGCCCGGACAACGCGTCCCGGCCGATGGCGCCGCCGTCGCAGCGGTCGGCCCGCCGCAAGATGACGCTGATCGTGCTGGCCAGCCTGCTGGCCGTCGTCGGGCTCGGCGCAAGCGCTTATTACTTTGCGATGCGCCCCGTCACGCTGCGGATCGCGGTGGGCCCCCAAAACAGCGACGACGTGAAAGTCATCCAGTCGCTGACGCAAACATTCGCACGCGATTACAACCACATCCGTCTGCGCCCGGTGCCGACCGACGGGGCCGTCGCGAGCGCCGCTTTGATCGGTGAGGGGAAGGTCGATCTCGCCATCGTCCGGGGCGATCTCGACCTTCCCAAAAACGCGCTATCCGTTGCCTCGCTGCGCAAGAACGTTGCCGTGCTCTGGGTGCCGACCCCGGCAAAACCGGCCGCGGCCGCCAAGCGCGCCAAGAAGCCCGCCGGCAAAGCGCCTGACGAACTAACCAAAATCTCGCAACTTACTGGCAAGCGGATCGGCGTGATCGGTCGGACCCCCGCCAACGTCAATCTGCTGAAGGTGATCCTCGGGCAGTACGGCGTCGATCCGACGAAGGTCGAAATCGTTCAATTCTCGACCAGCGAAATTGCCGAGGCCGTGCGCGGCCAGAAAGTCGACGTGTTCCTGGCCGCCGGCCCGGTCAACAGCAAGATCACAGCCGACGCGATTGCGGCGACGTCGCGCGAAGGCGGAGTGCCGACGTTTTTGAGCATCGATCTGGCCGACGCGATCGCCACGAACGTGCCGAAATACGAGGCTGCCGACATTCCGGCCGGCGCGTTCGGCGGTTCGCCCGATCGCCCGGAAGAAGAAGTCAAAACCATCAGTTTCTCGCATCTCTTCGTAGCCCGCAGGGGCCTGTCCGATGCCGTGGTCTCCGCGTTCACGCGGCAATTGTTCTCAGCCCGGCTGGCGCTGATGAACGAATTCCCGCTCGCCGCCAAAATCGAGACCCCGGACACCGACAAAGATGCCGTGCTGCCGGCGCATCCGGGTGCCGCCGCCTATGTCGACGGCGAGGAGAAGTCGTTTCTCGACCGCTACAGCGATTACATCTGGTTCGGGTTGATCGGGTTGTCGGGCATGGGATCGGCGGGAGCCTGGCTCGCGAGCTATCTGAGACGCGACGAGCGCACCATGAACACCAACTTGCGCGGGCGTTTGCTCGATATGCTCGGCATCGCTCGCAAAAGCGAATCCTTGGCCGAGCTCGATTCCATGCAGGAAGAGGCCGACCAAATCCTGCGCGAGACGCTGACCTGTTATGAAAGCGGCGCGATCTAGGAAGGATCGCTCAACGCCTTCAACATCGCGCTCGAGCAGTTCCACAATGCCGTTGCCGACCGCAAGGCTGTGCTGGCGCTCGAATTGAGCCAACGAGACGTCGATTCCGCCCCGAATGGACCGAACCAGCCGGCGTCACCCCAAAATTGGGGTCCGCGTCCGCAGGTCGCCTGATTCGACCTGTCGATTCGGCAGATAGTCGGAAATCCATTGTTTTTCGGCGATTTTCG
>JANMAN010000762.1:0-1996 GCA_031359885.1 Tardiphaga sp.
GTAGCGGTCTCCCATTTGTGGTACGGTGTAATACAAATGGAGATGATCCATGGCAGCCAATTTGTCCGCTCCCCTGTCGATCCGACTTCCGGAAGACGTTCTCGCGTCTATTGAGCAGATCGCCAGAGAAACCGACCGCAGCCGTAATTGGGTGATCTTGCGCGCGTTGCGGTTTTACCTTGCCAGCGAGGGCGCCGAAATCCTCGATATCGTCGAGGGGCGCAGGCAGATCGAAGCGGGCGATGTGCATGATATGAACAAGGTTCTCGCGGACATCGCGAGAAAGCTGAAGTCGCGCTCGGATGAAGCTGCCTGATCGTGAACGTCAGGCTTTCGGGTCGGGCACGACAATTTCTAGATCGCGAGAGCAATTATCTATTTGATCGAAGCCCTTCGGCTGCGACCGCTTTTTTGAACCGTATCAACAAGGCATGTCGCAATTTGGCAGAATTTCCAAATCTCGGACTTCGCAAGGACGGGTTTCCGTTACGCGGTTCAAATCGATTGGTGGTTGGCGATTACGTGTTGAATTACGATTTCGATAAAGACGGTGTCGTCATAACGACCATTCGCCACGGCAAACAACTGCCCTACGATCCGTCCGATACCGACGATCGGGATAATTAGGCGGCCAACTTGACCTGTTGAGGCTGTTTTAACCGGCGGCCGTCAGATTGCTGTCATGACAGGTGCGCGAAGACAGAATGTCGACGATGCGCGGCGGGCAGCGACGCCGGCCGAGCTTGCGGCCGCCAACATCAATCCGCACACCGGGCTGGCCACCGATTACCTCAACCATTTCAACGAAGCCGTCATGCTTCTGGAAATGATTCCGGACATGCCGGACTGCGCGCAGGACTTCCTCGACTGGCGGCCGCTGTCCTACGCCGAGCATTTCACCGCCTCCAACTTCAAGGCGCGCGATCTCGCCATATCGGCCTATGAGGATGCCGATACGACGGTGCGTGCCGAATTCGACGCCCTCGTCAACGCCATGACCACGATCCTGACCCAGGTCTCCGCCGCCATGCAGGGGGCGCAGCACGATTCCACCCGGGTGGATCTGGCGCAGCTCGCGACCGGCTGGGTGAAACCGATGGTCGCGATGGCCGGCGGCGTCATCAACGGCGGGGCAGGCATCAGCCCGGCGGACAATGACGACGACGCGCGCGACGACATCGACGCCATCATGGCGCAGGGATGAGCCCGCCGACCGGACAGCGGCCGCAGCTTGCCGCCAGCGCCGCGATCTTCCACGACGGGCGCGTGCTGCTGGTGCGGCGCGCGCATGATCCCGGACGCGGACGCTATTCGTTTCCGGGCGGGCGCGTCGAGCACGGCGAAACGCTGGCGCAGGCCGTACACCGCGAGGTCGCGGAGGAAACCGGCCTCGTCATCGACATCGTCGGCCTCGCCGGCATCCGCGAGGTGCTGCCGCGCGACGGCGCTGTCGGACACTACGTCGTGCTGTCCTATGCCGCGCTGTGGCGAAGCGGCGAGACCATCCTCAACGACGAGCATGACGACGCGCTGTGGATCGCGCCGGACGATCTCGGCCGCGTCACGACCACGGACGGGCTCGTCGCGATCGTGGACGCCGCCCGCCGGATCGTGTGCGCCTGACATCACGCCCGTTGCAGTTCCCCCCTGCAAAAGGCATATCCAGCGCGACCGAGCGAGACGTCGATGCTGAAATTCCGCAACCTGCTGGCCGCGCTGCTTGTGCTCACGAGCCTCGTGCCCGCGCGCGCGCAGGACGCGGCCGCGCCGTTCGATGCGGATTTGCAGCGCTTCGCCGAAATCCTCGGCGCGCTGCATTATCTGCGCGGCATCTGCGGGGCCAATGACGGCGCGAAATGGCGCAACGAAATGCAGGCACTCGCCGATGCCGAAACGCCGTCCGGACAGCGCCGCGCCAAGCTGATCGGCGGCTTCAACCGCGGCTATCAGGGGTTCCAGCAGACCTATCGCACCTGCACGCCGGCCGCCGGCGTCG